>JBEAPM010000433.1:0-13085 GCA_041164445.1 Cyanobacteriota bacterium | reverse complement strand
TAAGGGGGACTTTCGAGCCGTTTCTTCCGGTTCACCCCTTGTGTAAGCTACCGTGTACACACATCTTGGATAAGAACCCAAAAGCTGATTTACCCCCCTTAATCCCCCCTTGGAAAGGGTGGAAACTCCGAGCCAATCCGATCCTCCCCCTTGCGAAGCTTGTGTAAGGGGGGCTAGGGGGGATTCACTCAAGTTTTGCGATTGCAACGAGACTGATGTGTACACCGTAACCATCCATCGGAGAGGACTTCTTTTCTGAACCTGTGCCTAGAGTTAAGCGTGCATCGCTGACATGGAGTCCAAATCTAAGACCTCTGCCAGTGCTTCTTCCGTCAAAAATCCCTTGGCTAGCACAATTTCCCGAATCGATCGTCCGGTTTCGAGTGACTCTTTGGCCACCGCCGCCGCATTGAGATAACCAATGTGAGTATTCAGAGCCGTCACTAGGGCCAGGCTGCCTTCGGCATAGGCTTGACAGCGATCGGTCTGGGCGGTAATGCCTTGCAAACAGCGATCGGTCAGGCACTGTAGGGTATTCCCCAAAATCTCAATGCTATGGATGAGATTGTAGGCAATCAGGGGCATCATCACATTGAGTTCTAACTGCCCAGCCTGGGCGGCGAAGGTAATGGCGGTGTCGTACCCCATGACCTGAAAACAGACCATGGAAGTCATTTCGGCCATCACGGGATTGTACTTGCCCGGCATGATCGAAGAGCCAGGCTGCACCGGAGGCAGTTGAATTTCTTTAAAGCCTGTTTTTGGGCCAGAGTCTAACAGGCGCAGATCGTGAGAAATTTTAGCCAAATCCTGGGCAAGGTTGCGCAGGCTACCAGATACCGCCACAAAGGGAGCCATGCTTTGCATAGCCGCCATCAGGTGGGGGGCTTTCTTGAGGGGCTGTTGAATCAGTTCCCCCAGTACCGTAGCAACGCGATCGGCATAGTCGGGGTGGGTATTCAACCCTGTCCCGGTGGCACTGCCCCCTAACCCCAGGGCATGGAGATCTTGGGCTGCGGTTTCAACCCGCCGCAGGTGATCCCGCAGGATGGTGGCCCAGGCCCGGAAATTTTCTCCTAAGCGCACGGGAACCGCATCCTGAAGGTGAGTGCGGCCCGAGCGAATGATGGTTTGAAATTCTCCGGCTTTAGCTTCCAACACCTCGATCGCTGCCGCGAGAGCCGGATAAAAGGTGCGTTGCAGGGCCAAGAGGGCCCCCACCCGAATGGCGGTGGGAATAACATCGTTGGTGGACTGGCCATAGTTGACATGATCGTTGGGACTGAGGATTTGATACTGTCCTTTCTCTTTCCCCAGTAGCTCTAAGCCTCGATTAGCCAGGACTTCATTCACATTCATGTGATGGGAAGTCCCCGCCCCGGCCTGATACACATCAACGACAAACTGATCTCGCCATTGTCCCGCCAATACTTCATCTGCGGCCTGTACAATGGCAGCGCCAAAGTCTGCCGGAATACAACCGAGTTCACCATTAACGATCGCAGTGGCTTTTTTAATCAGCACACAAGCATCCACATAGGTGGGTAAGGGCTTGAGGCTGCTAATCTGGAAGTTTTCCGTAGCCCGAAGGGTTTGAATGCCGTAATACACGTCTGACGGGAGCGATCGTTCTCCCATGGAATCTTTTTCCAGGCGAGGACTACTCATCTTCCTCCCAAACATCAACCTTCAAGAGTTCTTCTACGGGATCTTGCATTTTAAACTCAAAATCCTCTAACTCTTTGCGCCAATACGCCCATTTATCCCCATAGAGAAAGGCTATTTTCCACAGACCATCCGTGGGCTTTAACAACTTGCGATCGACGAGAGAACGCACCTGACGCTGAAGCTTCATCATTGGATGAAGGACTTTCTGCTGAGTGACCATAGGCTATTTAAATTGTTGAAAAACTTAAGTAAAGTGGAGTGGGCTAACTACCCTTAATTCCGTTGAAATCGCTAGGGGCTCGTAAATCCCTAGGGGAAATTTGGTGAATGAATCAGGTAAAAGACTGAGGACCTGAAACTGATAAGGCTCACATTTGCTTATTTGTCTCAGTCTGCGTAACCCACATTTTTTAACTGTACCATAATTCTTCAGAAATGCAAGAGGTTCAGTCGAAAATTTCAGAATTCTGTCCTAGGGTACGTCATTCATGACCTCTGAAAAAATCTCAAAGCGTTGCCCCTGCAGGTTTATCGGACAACAATCATGGGTTTGGCTCGGCTACGCTAAGCTGATCAGCTTATGTGCCCCATTCATCCAGAGACCGGCTCAAAATAGGCTTGTAGTGGACGAGTGCAGCCCTCGTCCGCCTTCAGTGGGTAGCCTAAAAATGTAAATAAGACTCCCCGCTTCAGAAGGTTTACTTTATGATTGATGATTGATGGGATATTGTCCTGGAAAGCTCAGGAAGATGCCATTACTGAGATTTTGTCCGCTAACGACTTATATTGCGAAGGATAAGCTATGGGATTGAATAAAGGGTTGATCGGCAGTGGTGCCATTTTGGTGGGGGCGGCAGGCATCCTGGGCGTAACCAATCCCTCTCCTGATCAATATGCTGATTTTGCGGCCAAGAAAGCGGTGACCTATCTGGAAACGGAGGTGTGTACCAGGAAGGTTCCCATTTTCGGCAATTCCTTTCAAGATGAATGTGTAACTGCGGTGCAATCCCCAGATACCCAAAGCAGAGTACGATCGCTAATGCTAGAGAATACGGAGCGTCAGAATTATGTCCTCTTTAGCCTCTATAAGACCGATCTCAATGTTCAGGATCTCATACCGTTCCTGCCGGGCAACCTGTTGCCTCAGTATCAGGCAGAAAGCTTGGGGATCTTGACCTTTTTCCACACCTTTGCCACTGCAGAAACCGACTCTTAACCCTTAACGCCTAACTTTTAACCCTGGCCAATCTTGCCCCCTTATCACTGCTCTCTTGAGATTCTCCTCTCTTCATGCCCTCTGTTCATCTCGATCGCCTTCACTCCAATCCCAGTCCTATTCAGTGGCTGGATGGGCAGCAGATGCTGTCCGAGGCGGAGGTGGGCTGGAAAGCTGCAATTTTAAGTGAGATCCACTGCACGGGTGAGGCTGTTCCCCCTGGGTTTGTGATTTCTCCTCGTTATTTTCAAGGGTTTTTACAGGGTTTAACGTTGTCCCTAGAGCAAGATATTCTGCAATCTCCACGATCGTTGCAGTCTCCTTGTGCGTTGCAACTCTGGAAGATGGCAGAAGGATTACAAGCCCAAGTGGAGGCCCTCCCCCTCCCCGCTCAGTGGGAGCGATCGTTACGATCGGCCTATCAGCGACTGCGCCAAGAATTTCCCAATTCACTCTATATTCTGCGCCCGTCTATCGTCTCCCCGAACAATGGGTTCAAGATTTTCCCCCCCTTGCAGACCACAGGACTCCTAGAGGCGGTGTTAAATCCGTGCAGGGATTCCAGGGAATCCAGTTTATGGATACAGTTTTGTCAGAGCCTCCGCGCCCTCTATCGTCAATGTTTTCAGACCCGGAGCTTGCTCTACTGGAACTACCATCAGCAATCGTTGACCGACCTTCCCGTAGCGGTGCTCGTACAACCCTTGCTCCCGAGCCTGGCCACCGGCAGGATCGAGATTTCTCCCCACGAAGTGACTATCACCGCCACCTGGGGGGTGGGTCTGAGCCTGACCCGGGGTGAAATTGTGCCCGATCGCTACTGTCGGAGGCGATCGGAAACGACTAGCACCACCCATCTGGGACAGAAGTCCTGGGTCTATTGGCATCCTGACACCCCCCAGGCAGTGGATGTGCCGTTAGAGATTCCTCTGCCAGATCCCTACGCTTCCCCGGATTCAGCCTCTCCTTTGATGGTGCAACAGGTAGCCTTGGGGGTTCAACACCAAGCGGTTTTAACTGCTGCCCAACAGGAGGAATTGGAGGAAAAAGCCTTAGCTCTGCAGGCTCAGTTACCTGAGATCAACCTCTTAGAGTGGGTTCTCTGCCCCTCTCTCACCAATCCCAACCACCTCTCGATCGCCTGGATTGAGGGGAACTCGGCTCCTCTGCCAAGATCCGAGACTCCAGGATCCGAGACTCCAGGATCCCAGTCCCCCCCCTCAGGCTGGACTCCTCTGCCAGAGTCTCCCCACAAGCATTCTCACCCCATCCAGGGGCAGGGGGTATCAGGGGGGGTACAAGGAGGGCAAGTTTATTCTCTGCAAGCCTTGATCCTCCAGTCGCCCTTAAGCCCAGAGCCTCCTATTATTCTGGTGGGGCAGCAGTTAACTCCAGAGGTGATTCCCTGGTTAAGGCGGGTCAGTGGTTTAGTGTTGGCCCAAGGCGGAGCCACCAGTCACGGCGCAATTTTGGCCCGGGAACTTGAGATTCCGGCGGTGGTGGGGGTGGGAAGTGCCCATTTGGAGTACTTACTCTCGTTTCCCTGGCTGACAGTGGATGGGGATGGGGGAATCGTCCAAGGTCTTAAAGAATGTCCGCCGATCGCTGCCTCCCCCGCAACAAATTCTCTTCCCCAACACCAGCCTGAAGCGCCGGATTCACCAGAGTTCCCTACTCTTCCAGTCCCCCTCAAAATTTTTGCCACCCTTAATCAGCTCACGAGTTTGAATGCCTTGCGGGATAATCTCCCTGATGGGATCGGTCTATTGCGATCCGAGTGGTTTTTCTTGGACTTGTGGCATGGAGAACATCCCCATCGCAGAATTGCCCAGGGTCACCACGGGGAGTTACGCACTGCCTACCAAAAACGGCTCCAGCAATGCATTCAAGCCATTCACCCCCGTCCATTGTTTTACCGTAGCGTAGACTGTCGAGCTGCAGAATTGCAGTCCTTAGGGGGGCAAGAGACTTTTCCCTGGACTGTAGGAGGCAGCTTTGCCCATTGCTTTGACCCGAGTGTACTGAACTTAGAACTGGAGGTGCTCCACCAGATCGATTGCGGTGCTAGCGATTTACATTTGGTGTTGCCCATGGTCAGAACCGTGGAGGAGTTTAGGGGGTGCCGCGATCACTATCAGCAGTTTTTACGCCAACAAGGCCGACACCAATCCCCTCTCCCCCTCTGGATTATGGCGGAAGTGCCCAGCATTTTGCTGCAACTCCCGGCATTGGCGGCAGCCGGGGTTCAGGGGGTCGTCATTGGCCCGGGTGATTTATGCCAATACTGGCTGGGGCTCAGTCGAGAGCAATCGGGGCCGTTAACCTATGAATTAGATCATCCCCTGGTTCATCAGGTCATTCTCCAACTGTTAAGAGAAACCCAGCGCCTGAAGCTGCCCACCATACTGTCTAGCCACAGTGGTCACATTCCCCAGAACTACTTAGAGGATTATCTCCGGGCTGGACTGTGGGGCATCACCACGGAACTTCCCCACTTAAAAAACCTCCGCCAAACGATCGCTCAAAGTTGGCATGCATCATAGTGGGCAATCATAGCGATCGCAGAGTGTTCAACCTCGCCCCTAGGATCGCCTTTGCCCCGTAGCTTGGACTTGACGAGTCCAGCCAGTTAAGTGCCAAATATAGAAAAAACAAACACCGGAAATCACGGCTCCAAAAATCCACTTCATGGCACTTTTAATATTGGAATTTCGGCGCTGTTGTCGCGTGGCTTCTGTCTGAACTTGCATATTTTGTCGAGCTTCACCCAAGGCTCCAATCAACTGTTCCTTAGGGGTTTGAGAATCACTGGGATTATTGATTTGCACACCCTGTTCTTGCAAAAGCTGAATAATATCTGCATCGGAAGAGCTAGACAGTCGGCCTTCAATTTGATCAATCTGTTCCATTTGCTGCGAAACGATTTGATCAACCTGCTGATCAATTTGTCGATTAATGCGCAAAGTGCTATTTGCTGCTATTGGAATGAGAATAAAGTAGGCGATCGCAACCATTAAAGAAAGATAAGAGAGTGCTTTGAGGAGTTGTCTTTCTATCGGGCCGCGCTCTAACAGTTCTTCTTGGAGAATTAAGGCTAGGGCTAATAGGGGAATCGGGGAACTTTCCACTAAAGCCCCAACAGTTTGAAGCTCCCAAGTCGAGTCCATTAATTTTAAGGGTAAGATAATATCAGCAGTATTAAACAGCGCCATCAAGAGTAGTCCATAGCCAATAATGCGGGAGATTTTGATGGAATTATTGTTCATAAAGAATCAACTTTTGGGGTATCAACTAAAGGTGAGGGAGGAGTGGATTGCTTCGCGCCGCACTCCTTTGGTTATTTTTGCTGCTTTTAGCGGAAAGCCTCTTTTGGGGAAGTGAAGGACACCTCGACTCGAGAGCAGAGTTTCCTGAGAAGCCCATGGGTATGCCTAGCATCAGGGGTGGCAAGGGTCACTTCGATAGCTCTGATCGATACCGGAATGGATACCCATATTCTAGATTTTCTAGACTCTTTTGGGCCTGGTCAGTTAAGGGGTGAGATGTAAAATAAAGAGGCAGAGGAGGTAGCGTCAAGGAGAAAAGCATGGAATGTTCACTGTCAAAGCCCAAAAACCGTTAAGAATGGCAAAGATTACCACAAAGACGGCAAAGCCATCCAGAATTATTGGCTTTCCACTGAAAGCGGAAAAATTTAATGGAAGAGTGCGGCGCGGAGCGCCGCACTCTTCCGCCTTAAGTTGGTAGCCGAATTATTTATGCAAAGGATGTGGGAAGAGGTTTGATCGCTTCCTAGACGATCGATGTTGCTGATGTTTGGGGACGATCGAATACAGAAAATAATGTACAGTCTGTGGGGGTGATTAATGCAATACATTTCCCCGGCTTTGAAAGTGGTAGGTCTAGTCTGACGGGGTAGTATGCCTTGCGATCGTTAACTTTGAAAGGCTCAGGGAAGCCGGGATCGCTCTGTCGCTTTGTCCCCCTTCCCTTTGCTTGACGTAGATTGACCGTTAAAATATGGAACAATGTTGTAACCCTAAGAGCCGCGATCGTGACCATAACCCTAGACGATCAAATTCAGTCTCTCCTTGCCGGAGCCCCTCATGATGGCCAGACTCCGCTCCTCATGGAAATCATTACGCCGTTGCTGAAAGAACTCGCCCTGCAACTGAAGCACACTGAGTATTACATTCTCCAGAGTGCTGAAGGGCGTTGGATGATGACGAGTCTCAGTCATCGCGAAGAGAGGGAACCAGATAAAACTGTCATTTATGCCTATGCCACCTTAGAAGATGCCCAACGGAATCCCCATGCTTGTGCGGACAATAATGTGATGGCGATTCCCACCCCCGTTATCTTGATTCTTTTTCAGTTGTTGGCCCTGCAGCCCGTCACCAGTCTGCTCTTTTTTGATACCCCCGGAAATCGCAAAGATGCCTTAGAAATTCGTCGGGATGATATTCAAAATTTGGTGAAAGCCCAGCTTAAGTTATACCAACAGTCTCAAGCAAATCCTGCTCCATCTATTCCGCCCGACCTGGCTTGAAGGGAATTACGGCCTTCGGGTCTGAAAAATTGATAGTGTTCTGGCTTGTTAAGTTTCTTCACTACAGGCAACAGAAAAAGGGATCCTAAATTGATTGTGGCGATCGGCTGTGCTGCCCGCCACAACGCTTATTTCGGGGTGGCGACTAGGGCAAAATTTTCAATTCATCAAGATTTCAAGAGTATTTATACTCAAAAAATTTTTCCCTTTATTATTAGCTAAGAAGCGGAAATTGAGGCTTGGCCTCTCTAAGACTGGAGGGGATCATCGCTTGCAAAGGTTAAGAAAGAGCAATAAACAGTTCTTAAGATTTATTTTATAAATGCCTCTGGCGACACAGTACTGTGTTCTACCCTCAAGATGCTGACTCAATTTTACATTTGCTATACATTTGTAATGTTTCTTTAACTCGGTGTTATGTTTTTACATTGAAATTGTAAGAATTTTATACTTTGCGGATGGAAATTGATTTAGGGGTTATGTTAGGTTCAGATCATAAGATGCTTAGATTTGAAAATTAATGACTAATTGTGGAACGGTTTATTCCCTTTAAATGCGCTTCATCTATTTCTAGCTCAGAGGTTTGTCATGTTATTCCCTTCCCTTCAACCTCGCTTTTGGACATCTCTGGGGTTGTCTATTCTCTTCAGTTTTTCCATTCCGATCGTGGTCTTAAGTAGTTTATGGGGCTTCCTACTGACCCTAGCTCAGTTCCCTTTGACCCGACAATTGGGTGGGCTGTGCCTATCCGCGTTTGTTTCTTTTCTTTCCACCTTTGGTACGGGGAATCCTTGGCTGGGCATTGTTGTCATGAGTAGCGTAGCCGCGATCGCGGGTGCAATGTTTGATGCCTATGCCTTTTCCCTCTCACGATCTTGGGATTAAGTTTCATTTGGGATAGCATCGTATAACTGCTTCAATCCTCGATACAATACAATCTAGCGATCTCTAGAGTTTTGTATGTTCAACTTCCGTTGCTTAAGTGCCTTGCTATTGACCGGGTTGCTCTGGCTGGGGATCCAGCCCAGTAAAGTTTGGGCCACTGAAGGTTCATCCATTCAGCCTTACTTAGATCAGGTTGCTGATGCGGTCACGGAGTTTACCCTAGACAATGGGTTAAAGTTCATTGTCTTGGAACAGCATCAGGCTCCCGTAATTTCCTTTATGACCTATTGCAACATTGGTGCAGCGGATGAGCCGGATGGACAAACGGGGGTTGCTCACTTTTTAGAGCATTTAGCCTTTAAGGGAACCCAGTCTATTGGAACCCGTAACTATCGTGAAGAGCAGGTGGCCTTGGATCATCTCGATCGTTTATTTGATCAGATTCAAAGCACCCAGGCGGGAGGAGAGGAGGTCAGCGTACTGCAGGCCGAGTTTGAGCAATGGCAGCAAAAAGCAGCCAGTTATGTGGAGCAAAATGAATTAGGCCAGATTATTGAACAGTCCGGTGGGGTTGGGCTCAATGCAACCACTTCGACGGATGCCACACGCTACTTTTACAGCCTGCCTTCTAATAAACTGGAACTCTGGATGTCCTTAGAATCCGATCGTTTTTTGCATCCAGTCTTTCGGGAATTCTATGAAGAGAAGCAAGTGATTCTCGAAGAACGCCGGATGCGGGTAGAGAATGATCCCGTGGGTGAATTATTTGAAGCAGTACAGGATAAAGCGTTTCAAGTTCACCCCTATAAGCGCCCTGTGATTGGCTATTCCACAGATATTGAAAACCTTACGCGCCAAAATGTGCGGGATTTTTTTGAGCGATATTACACTCCCAAAAATATTACGATTGCGATCGTGGGGGATGTTAATCCTGCTGAAGTGCAAGAATTAGCCGCACTCTATTTTGGCCGCTTTGCGCCAGGTTCCCTGAGCTTGCCCCAGTTACCCCAGGAACCGCCTCAAACAGAGTCGAAAACCGTTACCCTAGTCCGCAAAACCCAGCCCTGGACGGTTTCGGCCTACCATATTCCTGGCATTACCGATCCAGATTATGTTCTTTATGAAATGCTGGGCAATTTGCTCAGTAATGGCCGCACCTCTCGCCTCTATCAAAATTTAGTGGAGCAACGTTTAGCGATCGTCTCACGGGGCTTTACGGGCTATCCCAATGATAAATATCCCAACCTCATGGCCTTTTATACGCTCCCGGCTCCCGGTCATTCCCTGGCAGAAGTAGAAGCGGCCGTGAACCAAGAATTAGAAAACCTGAAAACAACGCCCGTCAGCGATCGAGAATTACAACGGGTTAAAAATCAAATTCGAGCCGATCTCCTGCGATCGTTGCAGTCTACTCGGGGGTTAGCGGCCCAATTAGCCGAATATGAGGTCAAAACCGGCAGTTGGCAAAATTTGTTGACCCAACTCGATCGGATTCAAGCCGTCACGCCAATGGATATTCAACGGATTGCTCAACAGACCTTTCGTCCCGAAAATTTAACCCTAGGGCGTTTACAAAGTGATGAGCAGGATGAGCTTTAGGGATTCCATTCATTACAATTAATTCGTTACAATCAAGCGAATGAAAGCGATCCGAAGACACCTGGATAACGGGTAACGAGCCCTGTCACCATTCCGTCGTTACAACCCCGACTCCTGTGGACAGAGATGCCCTGAATTTCTTTTAACCATGAGGTGCTCGGCACCCTGCCCTGACGTTGATACCCGCCACCCCATAGACTATGGTTGCTGAACTGACTCGCCCTCCAGCACTGCTTCCCCTCCAGGTAGCCTGGGAAGCCCTGCCCGATGATTATCCCATTCCCGATGATCCTGTGGACAACCGCACTCAACCCCTTTTGGCGGCGGCTCTAACGAATAGCCTGAGCCAAGCCGATCGCTTGCCCGATCAAAGCATGACCATTACGAACTATCCCCTTTGTGCCAAGGTGAACGATCAGATGGTGCTCAAAGCACCGGACTGGGCCTATATTTACCCCCTTGCTGTCTCGAAGGAGAGTGTTAACCGGAGTTATACCCCTCAACTCCAGGGAGCCCCCCCGACGATCGTGATGGAATTTTTATCCCATAAAGATGGTGGGGAATACTCCAGTAAGCCCACCTACCCGCCGGGAAAATGGTTCTTTTATGAGCAAATTCTCAAAGTGCCCTACTATGCAATTTTTGAACCCGATTCTGGGGATTTAGAGGTTTATCACCTCAATGAAATGGGCCGCTATAAGATGCAGATGATGGAGAATAATGGTCGCTATTGGATTGATGCGATGCAACTCTTCCTGGGGGTGTGGCAAGGAACCGGGGAAGATCGAACGGGGTACTGGTTACGCTGGTGGGATCAAAACGATCGCTTACTGCTCTGGAGTTCGGAACAGGCCGAAGAGGAACGGCAGCGGGCAGAACGGGAGCGGCAACGGGCCGATCGCCTCTTAGCCCAACTGCAGGCGGCCGGGATTGAACCCGATCTGTCGGATCTCTAGAGCCCCCTAAAGACAGCCCCTAGGGCGCGTCATTAATTAGGTCTAGAAGCCTTGCGACCTCAAGGTTACCGCGCCCGCTCCAGCAAATATAACTAGGGGCTGAAACGACTGCCGTATAAACACTTCAGCACTAAATGATGACAGCCCCTAGTCTCGACCGATCGTTGACAGCCCCTCCACCACGAGGGAAGGGGTAAAACAGGAACCGTTCCAGGCGGTATCGCCCCCCAGATGAGTGATTTGTTTGAGGGCAGAATAGACATTTCCCGCTAACATTGTGTCTTTGACTCGCCCGAGGACTTCTCCTTTGTAAACGCGGTAGCCTAAATCGACGTTAATCGAGAAATCTCCCGACATTCCAGCCCCACTGCCTAAAATTTGATCCACCACTAACGCTTCGGGAAGCTGCTGAATCATCTCCGCTAAATCGAGGGAGCCTGGCTGAATGAGAAAATTTACCAATCCTGGCGTTGGATAGCTACTGAGGTTGGTGCGAAAGCCATTGCCTGTGGTACCACTGCCCAATAAGCGTCCCGTGGTAATGTCGGTGTAAAAAATTTGCAATTGCCCCCGATCGATAAAGGTAATGGGGCGGGTCACCGTTCCTTCATCATCAAAAGGACAGCTAAAAGGCCCCTCCGTGGGAGCCTGTGAGGCGGTAATACTGTGATGGAGAACCATTTCCCCTAAACGATCGCTCCAAGGGGAAGCCTTTTCTGCCACCTGCTTACTATTTAAGGCGGCCTGTACTGTTCCCCAAAGCATATCAGCCGCCTTGACCGTAAAGAGGACGGGGATTCGGCCCGTGAGGGGAGAAACCCCCTTACGGCTCCATTCCAAGCGCTGGATTAACTGCTCCGCTAACTGTTTAGGATCCAGCAAATCGCGTTGGGTTTGTCCATCCGCTACATTGAGAAAATCATCTCCCCGAATCCATTCCGCCGCCATGTAGACACTGAGGGTGGTGTCGGTATAGCTACAGTCTAAGCCTCGGCAATTGACGAGCCGAGTTGTTTCTGCCTCACATTCCCAGTCGGCAGAGCACAGAGTATCGGGAAAGCGATCGCGGACTAAGGTAATGGCCTCCTGAGCCCAGCCAGTCAACGTTTCGACAGATACCGCTGTGCCCACATTGGGATAAAACTCACAAATACCGGCACTCATTTCCACCTGCTCCGGTGGATTTAACTGAGACAGGGCTAGCGCTCGCTGCACTAACTGTTGGGGGTTCACCGCACCATAGCCCACCGCTAAACCGGGTCGTCCGTCCTGCCACAGGCGTAAGGCCGTTCCTTCCGCTTCCACGATTTCGATTTGTTTGAGGCGATTCGCCTCATAGAAAACCGGGCGAGTCAGGGTGCGAGATTGATATACTTCGGCATTGTCCGCGCCAGCTTTTTTAGCCAGTTCGATCAATTGTTCAGGCACTAGGGCAGGGGGAGATGGCATTCTAGAGAAAAGTTAAAGACCGGGTTGGCTATCCTGTTTAGTATCCCATGTACGGTGCAACTCCTCAAACCTGGGGGATATTTGGCTTATATGACCTGTACCTATAGTTTGGAGGAAAATGAAAAGGTCGTGAACTGGTTTTTGCAGCGGTTCCCCCAGTTTGCACCCGTTCCGATTCCCGCCTCCCATAGTGACCATCTCTGCTATCGCTTATTTCCCCTAGATAATCTAGGGGCTGGAGCCTTCACCCTCCTGTTACAGCAGTGCTAAATCAGTGGTAATGACTGCACCACACAACCCCTTTAGGATTGCGGTAGAGTATCAAATCTAGTATCTTCAACCGACGGAGTTTTTATGCAGTTTACGATCGTCAATATTTGTCCTCCTCAAGGAAACCATTATGCCTTAGCAGAAATAGAAGAAACGTTGTATTTTGGCTTAAGAGCGTTAGGGTATGACTGTGAGATTTTAGAACCGATGAGTCTCTACACCCTCTCGCCCATGCAGGATCGGCAGTATATTATACTCGGCTGCAATTCAAATCCATTGTATGAAAAGCCTTTTCCCTTGCCAGCCAATAGTATTCTCTACAATTTTGAGCAGATTTATGCGGAATCTCCCTGGCTCAGGGCAGGTTATATTGACTATCTGTGTCAATATCCTGTGTGGGATTATAGTTTAGCTAATATTGAAACGCTCAAACGTCTAGGGATTGCTCACGTTGCCCATGTTCCCGTTGGCTATGTGCCTGAAATGACCAGGA
>JBEAPM010000432.1:0-5469 GCA_041164445.1 Cyanobacteriota bacterium | reverse complement strand
TGCCGTATTGAAGTTTATCAAACCTCACTCAGGGTCACACCAGATCAACAGAGAATGGAGGGAGCGTTCTAGGAATTTCACAGAGATTCTGCCCAGTCCTTAGCCCAGGTGAGGGTCGCTTGCACCGCTTCCGCAGAAGGCCCTTCGCAGTAGAGCCGCAGCAGGGGTTCGGTGCCACTAAAGCGAATCATCAGCCAGCGATCGTCTTCCAAACGAAACTTATAGCCATCGGTGGTAATACAGTCCACAACGGCTTGATCTGCGATCGTCGTGGGGGGAGTTTGTTCTAGATTGTCCCGGACTTTTTGCTGCACTGCTTGACTGGCTAAGGGCAGATCAATGCGATCGTAGGCGGAAGAAAACCCCGTTTCTTGGCAGAGTCGATCGTAGATTTGATCCAGGTTTTCCCCCGAATCCACCATGGCTTCCAAGAGATAGAGGGCGGAGAGCAGCCCATCCCGTTCGGGAATGTGGTTACCGTAGCCAATGCCTCCAGACTCTTCTCCCCCGAGGAGTACCGGCACCTGCAACATTCGATCGGCAATATATTTGTACCCTACAGCGGTTTCAGACACAGATAAGCCGTAACGCTTGGCCACCATGGGCATCAGGTCAGAGCCACTGACGGTTTTCACCAGTTCACCGGGCAAGTTGTGCCGCGAGGCTAAATGCTCAATCAAAATAGGAATCAAAATTTGCGAACTGAGAAATTGCCCCTGGGAGCCGACCGCCGCAATGCGATCCGCATCCCCATCAAAGACAAAGCCGACCCCAAGGGTGGCGGGATCCCGGGGACTGGCGAGGGTGGTCATCAGTTTCTCTAAGTGGCGGGCCAGGGGTTCCGGGGCGCTCCCCCCAAAGAGAGGATCCCGATCGCTGCGGAGTTCTGGAATGGGGTAATCGAGAATTTGCCCGAGTCCGCCCGCCGCTGCGCCATGCATGGCATCGACATAGGCGAGTAATTGCCCCGTTTGCAACGCAGTGCGAATTTTTTCGATGTTGACTTTGCTGCGTAGTACCTGACAATAACTGTCCCAGGGATTGAAGGTTTTACAGTGGGGTGGAGTGGCCGGGGGTGACGAACCCTGCATTCCGGCGGCTAAGCGTTGTTCAATGTGTTGGGTCACTTCTGGGGGGACGGATCCGCCAAAGGCTCCCTTGACCTTGAGCCCCGAATAACTGCCGGGATTATGGCTGGCGGTAATGACGAGGGCCCCGAGGGCTTGGCGATCGTAAGCGGCCCAGCTAAAGGCGGGAGTGGGGGCGTAGCGATCTGCGAGGAGGGGCGTTAAGCCCGCCGATTGCACCGCTAAGGCAGCGGTTTGGGCAAACTCTTCCGACAAAAAGCGACGATCGTAGCCCACAATCACCGTTTGACTGGAACGATCGCCCCCGTACACCTCCGCCAGGGTCACCGCTGCTGCTAGGGCTGCCTGATAGAGCCGATCGAAGGTGAAGTCGGCCCCAATGATGCCCCGCCAACCATCGGTACCAAAGCGGATGGCTCCGGGAGCCTTGTAGGGAGAAGAGAGTACAACCATAATTCAGTGCTCGAAGGAGGAATTGCCGTCATTTTCCCATGAAATCAAGTCCGATTGTCCCTGAGCAGTCCTGAAGTCCCGAAGTCTAGCCTCAAGGTGGCCTACCTAGAGACCAATGGCTAAGCGGTGGGCGTGGATGAGGTCTAAACTCAGCGTGGGATCCTGCTCCTGAGCGATCGTTTCCAACATCAGCAGCAGATGTTCGGGGCGTAGTAAATTCCCGTCGTTGCGGTAGTTGCCTTGGTAGTCGAGGACAACCGTCGGGAAATCCAGCGGCTGATGAGTGGCGAGGTGACGATCGCTCGTTCCCCCCCAGTCCAAACTCTGCAACCGTGCCCGCAGATCCACGAGATGAGGCTTGCCGGATTTACTGGTGAGTTCCACCGCCAAGGACGGGCGGGATAGCAGTTCCGTCAGCCATGATTTCACCAAGGTGAGATCCCGTTCAGTCTCCTGTTTAGACTCATTTTCAGTTTCAGACTCAGAGGAAACGATCGTGAATTGAACTCTAAAGGTCGCGGTTTGAATCGCTTCCGTGATCGGGGGGCTGTCGAGAGTAACAGACTCCACGGCGTAGATGGGCACATCAGGGGGGAACTGGGCTTGAAGCTGTTGCAGTGCCGTAGCGGGATCCACGGCCTCCGTGAGTTCTAAGTCCATTAACTCCCCTTCACTGGTCAGCCCCAGCGATAACGCACTGGCGGGAATCATCCGGGGCATGGGGTGGTAGCCATTACTGTAGGCAATGGGCAGAGCCGCCCGACGAATGGCCCGATCGAAGAGGCGCAGTAAATCCAAATGACTGAGGAGGCGCAAATCACCCTTTTTACCAAAGCGCACCCTTAACCGTTGCGCCCGATTGAGATTGGCTTGAAAATGTCCCGTAAATTCGGGAATGGGGGGCGGTGGCACCACTTCGTTATGGCCAAAGTCCACGCCGCAGACCCCACAGTGGGAGCAGCCATCAAAGGAACAATCGGGAACCGTAGCCTCCGCTAAGGCCCGTTGCAAGTCCTCCGCCAACCAGCGTTTGTCAATACCGGTATCGAGATGATCCCAGGGCAGCGGTAAGGTTGCCAGGGAATCTGGATCTGGAGTTGTGTCTGGATTCAGGGAGTCTGGATTCGGAGTTGTCCAACAGAGATGTCCTTGTTCCAGTTCCCGATAGTGGTGCTCCAGTCCAGCTTCCGCGATCGCTGTTGTCCAGGCTTCATAGGTGTGATTGAGGTTTTCCCACCAGGCATCCATGCCAGCCCCCAGTTCCCAGGCACGGCGGACTACACTGGCCAGGCGACGATCGCCCCGACCCACAAAATCCTCCATCGCGGAAATCCGCACATCGGTGAAATTCACCTTGACCCCCCTCATGCCCCGAAATTCCGCCTTGAGGAGTTGATGTTTACGTTCAAACTCTGCGGTGGAGACGGAATGCCACTGGAAGGGCGTGTGGGGTTTTGGGGTGAAGTTAGAAATGGTGATGTTAAAACTGAGGCGTTTGGGGCCTCGGCACTCCTGACGCAACCAGCGCACCGTTTCCGCAATGCCAATCACATCCGCGTCGGTTTCACCGGGTAGCCCCACCATAAAGTAGAGCTTCATCTTGTTCCAGCCCTGCTGGTAAGCGGTTTTTACCCCCCGCAGTAGTTCGCCGTTGGTGAGGCCTTTGTTGATAATGTCCCGCAGGCGCTGAGTTCCGGCTTCTGGGGCAAAGGTGATGCCCGTTTGCCGAGTCCCCCCAATGATGTTGGCAATATCCTCATCAAAGCGATCGACCCGTTGACTGGGGAGGGACAGGGAAATATTTTCGTCCTTGAGCTTATTTTTTAATTCCACCCCCAAGGCCGGTAGAGCCAGGTAATCAGAGCAACTGAGGGAGAGTAGGGAAAATTCGTTGTACCCCGTTTGCCGCATGCCTTCCGTCATCGCCGCCACGATCGCTTCCGGTGCCACATCCCGGGCAGGGCGGGTCAGCATTCCCGGTTGGCAAAACCGACAGCCCCGCGTACAGCCGCGCCGAATTTCCATGACCAGACGATCGTGCACCGTCTGCACATAGGGAACCAGTCCCACGGAGTAGGCGGGAATAGGGGTAGCCACCCGGCGCAAGATTCGCGGGGGAACATCGGCTCGGAGACGCTGTACCGTCCCGTCCGGTTGCAAAGCATAAAACCGAGGCACATAGACCCCTGGCACCTGGGCAAGGTCTAACAACAACGCCTCCCGACTTAGACCCAGCCCCTTGCCCTCTTCCACCACTAAGCCAATTTCCGGTAAAACCTCTTCTCCATCGCCGAGAACAATAAAGTCAAAAAAGTCTGCATAGGGTTCAGGGTTAGAAGTCGCGGTTTGTCCGCCCGCAAAGATAAAAGGGTAAGCCTGACCATCTTCCTCCCGTTCCTGCCAAGTGAGGGGAATCCCCGCCAGATCCAGCATATCCAAGATATTCGTCGCCCCCAACTCATAGCTGAGGCTAAAGCCCAAAATATCAAACTCCAGAAGCGATCGTCTGGACTCCACCGCAAACAATGGGGTTTGGTGTTCCCGCAATTTAGCCGCCAGATCCGGAGCCGGTAAGTAAGACCGATCGCAAAGTTGACGAGGCTGAGTATTTAAGATGTTGTAGAGAATAATGTGCCCCAGATTAGAAGCCCCCACCTCATAGATTTCCGGATAGGTGAGACACCAGCGAACGATCGCCTCTGCCCAAGGCTTATGAACTGATCCCATTTCCGTACCCAGATAACGGGCGGGGCGGGAGATGTCCGTAGTGAGGAGTTGATCAACGGTGAGCGGCATAGGGATTCGTATTGAAGAGCAGCGTGGACGATCGTAGCATTCTTCTCTGGGACTGTGCCCCTAAAAATGCTTGACCTAGATTGGGGGAACCGTAGAATCAACATACCCGAAAAACGATCGGCAGTGTTAAAATTAAGACTATGCAAATAATGCAAATAGCTCAACCAGACATTGTTGTTATCAGCCCAGATGGAGAATACTTAATGATCGTTGAGGTTAAGCTCAACGACATTGTTCTGCACAAGCCAATTGCTATTGAGCAACTGAGACGGCTTATGTTATCTAGAAATTGTTCCATCGGTGTTCTTGTCTCTGGTGAGCGTATTATTCTCCTTCGTGATTCTTTGGAACACTCTAACGGAGCATCGATTCATATTGTTGGCGAAGCAACGCTTCCATACTCCTTGCTACCGCCCGCAGATTATCAATGGAAAGGGAAGGATGGGGTTGAATTTGAATCACGAATCCAACGATGGCTTGAAGAACTGAAGTTCTCCTCTAGCACCGAAAAACTACCCGATGATTTAAGAAAACTGTTCGGTGAACCAATCATTAACCTTCTTCGTTTAGGTGAAGTTAGGGCGGCTGGCCCTAGATGGAGTAAAGCTACCCAGTGAAACCTACAGCAGTTTTGGTTGAAACAAATTGATTTTTGGGTTTCGTACCTCAACCCAACCTACGGCGAGACGATCGTACTGCTTCAGATTCAGATGTTATAAAAACCTAGTTTCTTAAGTCGGGATTTAATTGCGCTAGGCTGTCTTTGGAGATCCGTTGCCATCTCGTCAATTGATGCTTGTTGATCATATTGCAACCTTAGTTGTTCATCCTCCTCTGCATCCCAAGATTCATACGCACGAGGATATTGCTTCCGAATCTCTTCAATACTGTATGATTTTCGACGTTGCTCAGATCGTTCTTGAAATCTGGTCGTAGCTTGCAAATCATCTGCGGCTAAGGATATTTGTGGCACAACTTCAATCAACGCCTTCAGTGCCTTGTTAACAGATTCTGGTGTGGTAAAAACCTGAGGGGTATCAACTTAAGCCGAAAAAGCTAGACTAAGAGGGGATCGTAGCTCCTGTCGCTTTTTTGACTTTCGAGGTAAGGGAAGCTCCTGAACCTGCCCTAC
>JBEAPM010000431.1:0-16774 GCA_041164445.1 Cyanobacteriota bacterium | reverse complement strand
TACCCGATAAATTCAGTTGACCTGAAGCACTAAACATTGCCATACAGCCTAACCTGATCCCCCAATCTAGCTCTGGAAGAAGATCTTAAGCCTTTGGCTTTCTACAGGATTTCATGACTTCTATGCCAGGGCAGAATTGCGCCATTGACGAACCACTGTGCGAATCAGGGATCCTATCCGGTGTTGATATTGCTCCAGAGATAATCCAAGGGTTCCCCGATCCCTTCCCCCCGATCCTTGCCCCCCGATGACTCAATTAGAATAAGAGTCTTACCGCAGTCCTAAATGGGTTGTGTGGCGTGTCCTTCGGTCACCACACAACGGTTTCAGCAGGCTAGGGCGTGTCATCATTGAAGTTCAGACCCCTTACGGATCGATATTGGCCGCGCCTGCCCCCGTTTTACCGCTAGGGACTGAAACAAGCACAGCATAGGCACTTCATCGCCAACTGATGACATTGCCAACTGATGACAGCCCTTAGTGCTTACAACTGATTAAGGACTGCTGTATCTCTGGGCTTTCCACTGAAAGCGAAAAAATTTAATGCAAGAGTGCAGCGCTCTGCGTCGCATTCTTCCGCCTTAAGTTGGTAGCCTATCTTTGTATTCATTTAGCCTAGCCAGGAAAGACTCATGATTTCTCGACGCGAATTTTGTAGCGGTCTGATCACGATCGCTACTTTGTTGGCCACAGAAAAACCCGCCTTTGCCTTAGGGGGTACCCTACCGGATCTGAACGCTCCAGCCCCCAGGTTTAGCCTGCCCAGCAATGGTGGCAATGGCACGATCGCCCTCCAAGATTATCGGGGTCAGTGGGTAGTGCTGTACTTTTACCCCAAAGACTTTACCTCCGGGTGTACCTTAGAGGCGCGGCGATTCCAGCGGGACTTGCCGAAATACCTCGCGCTGAACACTCAAATCATTGGGGTCAGTGCTGACGATGTGCAATCCCATGTGGAGTTCTGTGATGCGGAGGGTCTGGTGTTTCCCTTGTTAGCAGATGTAGATGGCTCAGTGAGTCGGGTCTATGGATCTTGGTTGGCTCCCTATTCCATGCGCCACACCTTTATTATTGACCCCGAAGGGATGCTCCGAGAGCGGTTCTTGGGGGTGCGTCCTGCCACCCATAGCCTAGAGGTGTTAGCACGGCTGAAGGCATTACAGGCTGAAGGTCTTGCAAGCTGAAGGGGTTTAATCCGTTGACTTAGGAGACTTCAACAATGCCTGCGCTCAATTGGGTTAACCTCCCCATGGCCGCTGTGAATCTTTCCCCTGGCAGTCACGTACTGATTGACGATGTGACCCAGATCGCCACCGCTATTCCTAAGCTAGTCCAAGACGCGATCGCCAGAGGCAGCAGCACCATGCTGCGGGATCTGCGCCACCAGATCAACACAGGAGACTGGGATCAATGACTCCCCCGCTGTCCCCTTCTGATTTGGAGTCGTTGGCGACATCCATAAAGGAACAAGCCTTAGACATTGGCTTTGACAAAGTAGGGATTACCCGTGTCGATCGCTGGTCATTACCGGCTGAAACCTCAGATCCCGCGACATTAGATCCCCAAATATCCCCCCTGATGACGGCGGAACAGCATTTACAGACCTGGCTCGATCGCGGATTTCAGGCAGATTTAACCTGGATGGAAAGCCCTAAGCGGCAGGATATTCGCCAAGTTATGCCTGGAGTCAAGTCTGTGATTGCGGTAGCGATGAACTACTACACTCCCCATGCCCAGCCCACCGAACCCGATCGAGGCAAAATCTCCCGGTATGCTTGGGGACGGGACTACCATCGCATCTTACAGAAACGGTTAAAGCACCTGATGGGCTGGATTCAGCAACAGCAACCGGAAGCAGAGGTTCGTTACTATGTGGATACGGGACCTGTGCAAGATAAGGTGTGGGCCCAGCGATCGGGGTTGGGCTGGATTGCTAAAAACAGTAATGTTATTACCCGTGACTATGGCTCTTGGGTCTTTTTGGGGCTTCTCCTCACCACTTTAGATTTACCCGCCGATCCTCCTTTTCTGACGGATCACTGTGGAACCTGTACCCGTTGCCTGGCCGCTTGCCCCACCGGAGCGATCGTTGAGCCTTTTGTGGTGGATGCCAACCGCTGTATTGCCTACCATACGATCGAAAACCGATCGGAAACCTTACCGGACTCGATCGTGCCCCATTTAGAGGGATGGGTGGCAGGTTGCGATATTTGCCAAGAGGTATGTCCCTGGAATGAGCGCTTTGCGAAACCCACAACGATCGCTGACTTTGAACCCTATGCGGACAATGTGGGCCCCACGCTCCAGGATCTCAGCACCCTCAGCGAAGCAGACTGGAATCACCGCTTTCCCGCTTCCGCTTTGCGACGCATTAAACCCTCCATGTGGCGACGTAATGCCCAAGCCATTCTGAACCAGAGCAATCCCCCGGCCCGCTAGTCAGCCCACCGCGAACAGCCGACCCACCCCTAACCCCTCCCAAGAGGGGGCAGTAGAACAAATCTAACAAATGTGGCGCATAAAACCCGCAAGAACATGACAGTCTCGCAAGAAATGGCAAGCTTGGTAAAGTCGATCGCCCTAGGCTAAGGATGTCATTCACCTTCAGGAGATCCTCCTATGAACTTAGTCATTTTTGGTGCAACGGGAACCGTTGGTCAGCATGTTGTAGCTCAAGCCCTAGAGCAAGGCCATCAGGTCACCGCTTTTGGCCGCAACTTCTCAAAACTTGACATCCAAGCTCCGCAACTTCAGCGAGTCCAGGGAGATGTCATGGATTTAGCCATGGTTAAAACTGTTGTACAGGATCAAGATGCGGTGATTTGTATCCTGGGCTCCGGCAAAAAACTGACGGGTAATATTCGTTCCGAGGGCACTCGCCAAATTATTCGTGCTATGCAAGAGACTGGAATACGTCGTTTGATCTGCCAGTCTACCCTAGGGGCTGGGGATAGTTGGGGCAGTCTCAATTTTTACTGGAAATACATTATGTTTGGCTGCATCTTGCGCCAGGTCTTTAATGATCACGAAAAGCAGGAAGCCTATGTGCGCCAGAGCCAATTAGATTGGACGATCGTGCGACCTGGGGCGTTTCTCGATGGCGATCGCACGGGGCACTACCGTCATGGCTTTCCCGGTAGCGATCAAACCACTCAACTTAAAATCTCACGGGCTGATGTTGCTGACTTTATTCTCAAACAGTTAGGCGATCGTTCCTACCTGCATCAAGCTCCCAGTTTGTCCTACTAGGGGCTGTCATTCGTTAGCGATGAAATGTCTGGAGCAGTGGTCATGGGGTTGGATTAACGTCAAGCACCCTACACCACTAACAGAATCAGATATTATGGCTGGAGTCTTAAATCAGTTGTAGTTGTGTGGTGTACACCACACCCCATTTAGGATTGCTGTAGTACTCATCAACCGATCGATCCCAGGCATGATCCTCTACGAAGGTCAGTGTCCCCGCAGTGGAGCTTGGTTACAACTCCCCTGTACCCCCGCCGCCCAAGTGGCGGCTCGGCACCTCATGGCAGAACTTGCCCAAAATCCTGTCTATCAGAGGGAAGGCAAAATGTATGGGGTGCTTTTGGTGCAAACCCGCACGGGGACAACTCTGACCTTGAGAGGCTTCTCAGGATTATTACAAGGATCGGGGGAAGTGGAAGGTTGGGTGCCGCCTATTCCCGGTCGGGCTCAAGTGGCTTTGGCAGAAGTTCAAACGTTGAGCCAACTGAAAGATCTGACGGCAGAGATTGTACAGCTTCAAAATTTACCCGAGCGCCAAGACTACGCCCAACAACAAGCGCAACAGACCGCAGAATGGCAAGCCCTCAAAGCCCTGCATCAAGAGGAACGCCAGCACCGTCAGCAACACCGTCAGTATTGCCAAGCCACCCTAAACGGTACTGCTCTGACCGCTGCCCTCACAGAACTCGATCGCCAAAGCCAAGAGGCCGGAAGACAACGCCGACGGCTCAAGGCATTGCATCAACAAGCTATTGCACCTTTGCAGACCCGTTGTCAGCAGGCAGACGATCGTCTTAGTTTCCTCAAACAACGGCGTAAAGTACTCTCTCGGCAGCTTCAAGCCCAGATGCACGGGGTATATCGCTTGCAAAACTTTGCGGGGGATTCCGCCACCCTGCAGGATTTGCTGCCCACAGGGTTACCGACCGGCACGGGGGATTGTGCTGCGCCAAAATTACTGCACTATGCCGCTAGTCAGGGATGGCATCCCTTGGGGTTAGCGGAGTTTTGGTGGGGCCCACCTCAGGGGGATAAATGGCCAGGAGAGTTTTACGGCCCCTGCCGCGATCGTTGCCAACCCCTGATGGGATTTCTTCTCTCCGGTGCGAACCTGGCCACCCCGGCAGAGCTAAGCGCCCCAGCCTTAGATCTGCCAATTTTGTGTGAAGATGTAGATCTCATCGTTGTGGATAAACCGGCGGGTTTGCTCTCCGTACCCGGCCGCAGTAGCGATCGTCAGGATAGTGTGCTGAGTCGGCTACGGTGTCAGTACCCAGAGGCGGAGCAACTCCAGGCTGTTCACCGTCTCGATCAGGATACCTCCGGTGTTTTGCTGCTTGCCCGTCATCCCCTCGCTTACCAGGCGCTCAGTCAGCAGTTTGCCCAGCGCCAGGTTGTAAAGCACTACGAAGCGATCGTCACCCGTCCCTTGACGCTGGGAACCGGCACTCTGACCTTGCCTCTCTGGGGGGATCCCCTAGAACGGCCCCGCCAACAGGTCAACTGGCAACGGGGTAAACTGAGCATTAGCCATTATCGGGTACTGCAGACCAGTGAAGAGCAGAGTCGGGTTGAATTTCAGCCCGTGACCGGACGGACTCATCAACTGCGAGTTCAGAGCGCCCACCCCCAGGGACTCAATGCACCTATCTTGGGCGATCGGCTTTACGGCAATACCGCCCCTCAGATCCGGCTACACCTTCATGCAGTCTCCCTGACCTGCAAACATCCCACCCAGGACAAGGCAATATATTTCTCTAGTCCCGTTCCCTTTTGAGCCGCAGTTGAAAAATTTAGGCTTTCCACTGAAAGCGAAAAAATTTAATGGAAGAGTGCGGCGCAAAGCGCCGCACTCTTCCGCCTTCAGTTGGTAGCCAAAATTTAAAATAGGGTTTCTCTGACTACGTAAGACTAGGCATGGTGGCGAGTCCCGCAGCCGCCCGTCGCAATAATCGAAGTGCCCCCTAGCAAGCGATCGTTTCTGTCCTTAACTTCGATATAATTTAAACTCAGTATCAGAGGGGAAATCGGGATCACGGCTCAATCACGAGGGACTTCGATGACCGATACTGCCGTACACCATACGGCCGGGGATTGCTTCGCCTCCCGTGGGGACATGCTCTATGCTAAAGACATCTGCCCTTAAATTCTTTCTTCAATTCTCTTTTACTGGGATGCCTGAACCTGCATGTCCTGGACTACACTGCTCCGACCTAACTTAATTGTCCAAGGAAATATTTTGGCATTGACTCCCGATCGAGTCGCCCAATATGGCTTACGGGGCTTAATCCTTGATGTAGATGAAACCCTACTACCGTCCACAGCGGGTCAGGTGTCCCCGGAACTCAAAGCCTGGGTGGATGCTTTTCGCCCCAACGTTAAACTGTGGCTCGTTACCAATAATGTCAATCTGCCCCGAATTCGTCGCATTAGTGAGGAGTTAAATATTCCTTTCTTTGTGGGGGCGGCAAAACCCTCTCGTCGTAAGCTCCGCAAAGCGGTGGAGGCCATGGATTTACCGATCGATCAATTGGGAATCGTAGGCGATCGGTTATTCACGGATGTGCTGGGAGGAAATCGCTTGGGATTGTTCACGATCCTGGTAGATCCCATTTACACCTCACCGTCGGATTCCCTACGTCATCCTTACTGGGTGCGGCGACTGGAGTTACTGCTATCCCGAGTTTTAGGAATGAAAATCCACGAGTGAGGGTAGGATTTATTCTGGGTGAGCAGTGGACATCTGCGCTTGCCAATCCAAGATCTGACCGTGACCCCAGAAGGCTTCTAGACCATAATATTCCCGCTCTTCTGGCATAAAAATATGTACCACTACGTCACCATAATCCTGTAAGACCCAACGCCCTTCCGCTAACCCCTCTTGGCGTAGTACAGATCGACCACAATCTGATTCAACTGCCGCTTCAATGGCCCGGGCGATCGCTTTGACCTGTACCGGGGAAAACCCTGAGACCACAACAAAATAATCTGCCAAATAAGAAACGGCGGTAACTTGAACTACCCGAATATTTTCCGCCTTACGATCGTCTGCCGCTTGGGCTGCTACCAACGCAATCTGCAAGGCTTCATCTAAGTGTTCAGCATAGGGGGCAGTGACATTTTCAAGCGTTACCGGATCAGCAGTCTGGGCAGGTTTATTCATGGGCAATCCTAGGAAGTTTAATGTCCTCTCATTATAACCGCCCAAACTTGATGCGAGGTTACCTTCAACGCGCCGGACTCTAGGGTACCTCCCACGGAAGAATAGGGATTATGACGGGGGCTGCGCCGCCCGCCATAATGAATGGCCGCACTCTGCCATTAAATTTTTCCGCTTTCAGTGGAAAGCCTAATGAATTGAGGGAATGAAATAGAAAGTTCCGTGGGAACAATTCTGATCCTAGGATTTGTGATAGCTTGTCCTATCGAGTTAGATTCATCTGGTTGCAAATTAGGGCCACTAACTTAAGGCAAAAAAGTACGGCATTTCGCGACGCACTTTGCCATTAAATTTTCCGCTTTCAGTGGAAAACCTGAATCAGATCTTGGAGATTTCCTTTAGACTGATGTACCAGGCTTCCGCTTACCCTAGAGATGGCTGGACATCCCCCCTTAAGTTGACAGCCGATTCAGTTGACAGCCAATCCACGCTTCTCCCCTTCAAGTCCTCTATGTTGCTCCCTGCTTTTTTACTATTCTTCACGATCGCTCTGTTGTGTAGTGGTCTTTGGCTATGGCAACAGCAACAGTCTCAGTTCACCTTAGAGGTACAACGCCTAGGCAAGGAAAAACAACTCCTGCAAAACCTATTTCCGGCGATGGTTCAAGCGGCAAGTGTGGAAGCGGCCTTGGGCATTGTCTTAGAACAGGTTTGTCAGACAACGGGCTGGAAAGTCGGAGAGGCTTGGGTGCCCAGCGATCGGGGGCAAACCCTGGATTGCTTAGTGTGGTATAGCAATCCGCAGGAGATTGCGAGACTCGAGATGTTTCGCAAGGCTACCCTAGAGACCCAGTTTAGAGCAGAGGAAGGATTACCGGGGCGAGTCTGGAGTCGGGCAAAATCAGAATGGCTCCAGGATGTGTCTTGTCTGCAATCCTCTCGTTTTCACCGCCATACCCTAGCCCATCAAGCGGGCTTAAAGGCTGCCTTAGGTATTCCCATCCAGAACCAAACCCAGGATCAAGTGGTTGCGGTCTTGGTTTTCTTTATGAATGCGCCCCGTGCTGAGGATCAAGGTTTAGTTAATTTACTGCAATCCATTGCGTTGCAATTGGGCAATGTTTTGGCACAAAAACAGACGGAAGCAGCTTTGCGAGATGCAGAAGTTCGCTACCGCAGCATTTTTGAACATGCCATTGAGGGAATTTTTCAAACCAGTAAAGCTGGAAACTATATTGCAGTCAATCCAGCCCTAGCCAAAATGTATGGTTTTGACTCTTGTGAAGAACTCATTGAGAGCTTAGGGGATATTAGTCAGCAACTCTATGTTCAGCCAGAACGACGGCAGGAATTTGAACATTTGATGGAAGAGGAAGGATCGGTTTATCAGTTTGAATCTCAGGTATACCGCAAAGATGGACAAATTATTTGGATTTCAGAAACGGCCCGATCGGTGAAGGATGAGGCGGGCAATTTAATGTATTACGAAGGGATGGTTGATAATATTACAAAGCGTAAACAAGCGGAGGAGTCGTTACGCAAAAGTGAGGCTAAGAATCGAGCATTATTAAATATTATTCCTGATGCGATTCTGCGCTTAAATGATCAAGGCTATTGCCTTGATTTTATTCCTGAGGTAGGAGAATCGATCGGTTTTAAGGAGTTGAATCTAGAAACGATCGTAGGGCAACATATTGCTCATTTTCTGCCAGACGAGGCTGTAATTTATCTTCAGGAACACCTCAATCAACCCCTAGAAAAGGGGAAAGTTTCTGTATTTGAATATCAAAATGTGAATCACCAGGGAGCCCAAGATTATGAGGTTCGGGTTGTAGTCAGCGATCTCGAAGAAGTACTGGTGATTATTCGTAATATTACCGATCGCAAAAAAATGGAGCGCTTAAAGAATGAGTTTGTTTCTATGGTGAGCCATGAACTACGAACCCCTTTAACTTCCGTTAAGGGCTCTTTAGGACTCATTATGGGTGGTGCAGTGGGAGAGGTTTCTCCCCAGATCAAATCTTTAATTGATATTGCCCTGAAAAATAGTGAGCGCTTAATTCTCATCATTAACGATATTTTAGATATTGAGAAAATTGAATCCGGTAAGATGGATTTCAAAATGCAAAGCTTGAATTTATCCGAACTAGTTCAGCAGGCGATCTTATCTAACCAAGGCTATGCTGAAAAATTCAATATTTCCTATATCTTGGAACAAGATTTACCAGATATTAGAATTCACGGGGATAGCGATCGTTTAAATCAAGTTTTAACCAATTTACTTTCCAATGCTGCTAAGTTTTCCCCCCCGGAAGCGATCGTCAGTATTTTTATTGAAACCCCTAAACCCGATTGGGTGAGAGTAGCGGTACAGGATCGGGGTCCTGGCGTTCCCGAAGCCTTTCGCAGTAAAATTTTTCAAAAATTTGCCCAGGCTGATTCGTCCGATACCCGCAAAAAAGGGGGAACCGGTCTGGGGTTAAGCATCAGTAAAGCGATCGTTGAGCGCCATCAGGGCAAAATTGGTTTTTCCTGTCCTGAAGCAGGCGGTACTATTTTCTACTTTGATTTACCCCAGGTTATGGTTCCCCTGCCATTACCAGGTGGTGATAACGCAAAACCGCCTCAGACGGTGATGCGTATTCTCATTTGTGAAGACGATCCTGACATTGCCAATCTTTTAAGTTTAATGCTGAAATCTGGAGGAATGACTTCCGATATTGTTTACAGTGCAACGGAGGCAAAAGCACAACTGGCCGTACATCATTACGCCGCCATGACTCTAGATTTAGCCTTACCGGGGCAAGATGGCATTTCCTTAATTCGGGAATTACGTCAGGAGGAGAATACCTCCACCTTGCCCATTGTGGTGGTTTCTGCCAAAGCGCAGCAAGGCAAAGAAGCCTTAAGTTGTAGCAGTGTCAAGGTACTGGATTGGCTGGATAAACCGATTGATCAAAATCGGCTGATGCTCAGTCTAAGCCGGGTCTTGCAACAACGATCGACTACACAGCCGCGCATTCTCCATGTTGAGAATGATCTAGATATTTTACAGGTTATGGCCACCATCCTACGAGACACCGGAGAGATTATCCAGGCAGAGAGCTTAGAGATTGCCCGAGAAAAACTAGAGCAAGAGACCTTTGATCTAGTGATCTTAGACTTAGACCTACCCGATGGATCTGGTCTAGAATTACTGCCAATGCTCTGTACCTCTCAGGGGGATCCTATTCCGGTTGTTATCTTTTCTGCTCAAGATATGCCCCTAGATTCTATTCACCAAGTTGCCGCGACCCAAGTTGCCGCGACTTTAGTGAAGTCTCGAACGTCCAATCAAAATTTACTCGATACCATTACCTCCCTTATTTCTAGCCCCCAAACCTAGACCTCTCAGGGGCGGTCTTAAGGGGGTCGTCAGCATAATGTCGGAAGATCTCAAAGGAGACACTCAAATGCCTAGTTTACAAAAGGTGCTCATGGTGGAAGATGATCTTGATATTCAAGTCATTGGTCGTCTTGCGTTAGAAACCGTCGGCGGCTTGATGGTTGAAACCTGCAGTTCTGGACAGGACTGCTTAAAGGTTGCCCCGCAGTTTAGACCCGACCTGATTTTATTGGATGTGATGATGCCGGGCATGGATGGGCCAAGTACTCTCAAAGCCTTAAAGGATGATCCGGGCTTAGCTAAGATCCCGATCGTCTTTATGACCGCAAAGGTGCAAATTCACGAAGTAGAAACCTATAAATCGATGGGAGCCGTGGCGGTCATTGCCAAACCCTTTGATCCGATGACATTAGCCAACCAAGTTCAATCGTTATGGGATCAGAACCATGACTAATGCAATGCTCTCTAAAGAATTGTTCAGACTTCAAGATGCCTATTTGAAATCTTTGCCCGATAAATTGGCCAAAATCAAAGAATCATGGCAAAATGTTCTTCGCATCTGTGAAATGATGCAGTCGGATAGTGACACGATCACGGAAAACTTACAGTGCTCTTACCCGTGGAACCGAGATGAGCTAATTAACCTCCATCGTCTAGTGCATAATCTATCGGGATCGGGTTTAACCTTTGGCTTTGAAGCGTTGAGTAAAACGGCCCAAGTTTTAGACCTTTTTTACAAGGGGTTATTCAGAAGAGCCATCCTCCTACCCCTGAACAATGCCATCAAATCACGATTTTAATTCAGCAACTTGAAGAGGCACCACTCCCTTCAGGAAGTACCTTTCCTTTACAATCGACCCAGACTAGCTTTCAGGATTCAGTAGATGCGAGGACGATCGTCACAATGGATGGCAGGGGGGATCATAAAGAACACCTTATTTTTTTGTTGGAAAGTGACTGGAATGAAGGCGAAATTCTCGGGGGACAATTACAATCCTTTGGTTACGATGTACGCCTCTTTCAAAGTTTATCAAACTTACAAGAAAGTATCGCAAAAATGCCCCCTTCTGCGATCCTCATTAACATTACTTTTTTACACAGTTATGCAGAGGAATCCGATTTCATTAATCAGGTGAGATCCGTTAGTCGCTGGTCAGTTCCCATCTTTTTTATCTCCTCGGAAGACAGCTTAGAATCCCGGATTAGGGCTGTTAGGGCACAAGGCAATGCCTATTTTACTAAGCCCATTAATGTGTGGCAACTGGTGGATAAACTCGATCGTTTAATTATTCACTCTGTCTCCGAGCCCTATCATATTTTAATTGTTGAAGATGATCCTGTTTTAGCAGACTATTATCAGCTCATTTTAAGAGATGCTGGAATGCAAACCAGGATCGTGACCAATCCTTCGGAGATTATGGAGCCCCTCATTGAGTCTAAACCCGATCTGATCTTAATGGATGTGTACATGCCCGACTTCAGTGGTTTAGAGCTAGCGGTGGTGATTCGTCAACAGGATACGTTTGTCAGCATTCCCATTACCTATCTTTCCCGAGAAACCAATATTGATAAACAAATGTTAGCCATGAGTATGGGGGGAGATGATTTTCTGACTAAACCGATTCAACCAGAGCATTTAGTGGCAGCGGTGACGAGTCGTGTACAACGCTCGAAAGCCCTCCGTTCTTTGATGGTGCGGGATAGTTTAACGGGATTACTAAACCATAGCAATATTAAAGAAAAACTCCATTTAGAAGTAGCCCGAAGCGATCGTCAAAATGTGCCCCTTTCCTTTGCCATGATTGACATCGATCACTTTAAAAAAATTAATGATACCTACGGACATTTAGCCGGAGATCGAGTGATTAAAAATCTGGCTCGGCTTCTGAGACAACGACTACGGCAGACCGATATTTTAGGGCGTTATGGCGGAGAAGAATTTGCAGCTATTCTCATTGGCACCGATGGACAAACTGCCTTTAAGGTACTGGAATCGATTCGTCAGGACTTTTCCCAAGTTTTCCAACAATTGGGAGGGGCTGAAATTATCGTAACTTTTAGTTGTGGAATTGCTAGTTTTCCTGATTATATTGATGCGAATCATATTAATGATGCAGCAGATCAAGCCCTCTATCAAGCTAAAGATAGGGGGCGAAATTGTACGGTTTTATCACTCCCAAAAGGGATTATTTCATAACTTTTTTAGCTCCCTTATGTGAAGTAAGCTTTCCTTAAAAGAAAAAAATTAAGGATCTGCGGATCGGTCTTTAGAGCACTCTTTTTGAGGGCTAAAGTCTTCACGCCAAGTGGCTCAATCTCAAAATTTAAATGCAGAATAGCTTACGGTCTAGCGCTGTGGGGGCAGATACTTCCCCCTAGCAGATAGCCTTGAGGGGTAAGGCTTAGGGAGATCTGCGATCAACAGTGCCTTAAGTTAAGATTCTTCGTTTAATCCGGTGGAACTTCTCGTTTCACGGTAAATTTAAAGTGCTGGGATTTGAATAGATTTTCATGTTGTGCTCGGGTACGATCGTCTTCCCGCCGTTCTACCCATACCGCAAATGCTAGAGAGGAGAAATGGCAGCTTTGACCCATAGCTGGTGGCAAATTCAGATTCATTGTGAGTCTATCCTAGAAGATTTACTTTTCTGGCGATTAAACGATTTTGGTTGTCGGGGTATGGTTTCGGAGGAAAAAGGAACGGCGCTGCTGGTCACCACTTACTTGCCTCAGGAAGCAGCCCTGTCACTAGATTTAGCCGCGCTATCAATTTTGCTGCGTCAAGATGCCCTGGCCTGTGAACAACAAGCCCCTCAGATGCAATGGAAAATTATTGAGGAAGAAGACTGGGCTAGTTCTTGGAAAGCCCATTGGCACCCGCAACCCATTGGCGATCGTCTGATCATTTGTCCCGTTTGGGAGACTGTCCCGCCGGATAACGATCGTCTTGTGATCACTTTAGATCCGGGTTCTGCTTTTGGTACTGGCGATCACCCCACCACTCAACTCTGCCTGGAAGCCTTAGAAATGCGCCTATCGGACGGAGACACTCACCCCCTCCTGGCGGATGTGGGATGTGGATCCGGTATTTTGTCCATTGCTGCTGTCAAGTTAGGGGCCAAACAGGTCTATGCCGTGGACGTGGATCCCTTAGCCGTTCAAGCTACCCGCAGCAACCGGGACTTAAATGAAATTAGCAAGCAGAATTTAGTGGTGGGCTTGGGAAGCATTGAACAACTGGAAGCCTTAGCGAAACGATCGGTCTTTTTTGATGGTATTGTCTGCAACATCCTGGCGGAAGTCATTATTGACCTGGTGCCCCAACTCACCGCCATCAGTAAACCCACGGCCTGGGGCGTTTTGAGCGGTATTTTGTTAGAGCAGGCTAAGCCCATTGCCGACACCCTCGAACATCATGGCTGGGTGGTTTCCACGCTCTGGCGACGCAAAGACTGGTGTTGTTTTAATATTCGTCGGGTCGATGATTCTTTTTAAGGGCTACTTAAGCGCTACTTCAGAACGGCTTAAAGACTAATCTTCTAACCAACTCGATCGCCAAGCCGCTTCCGCCTGAGCGATGGAATATTCACGGCTACGCTTGTGATAAATTTTACTCAAACTTTTTAACTGTTGAAACTGACTGCGTAACTTATTGCGGTGGCTGACTAAGTAGGTATCCGTAAATTCTAGATCCGAGAGCCTCAGGTAAACCGCGATAATTTCAATCCGTTGCGTAGACGATTTACGCCCCTCTTCACTAATTTTGCCCATTTCCACCACTAAGTTCAAAATATTAGGGTGGTCGCTTCCTAAATTTTCCGCCGCTTCCGATTGAGTGGCAACCTCTAACAATGGACTGGGTAATTGGTTGTGAATGATGCCGGATTGCTCCAGCACTTGAGTTGCTTTCTGAGACACCGTGCGCAGCACATCACCGATCGCCTGTTCAATTTCGCTGTACCAATCTACTAAAACTTGAGGATTGGTGAGGGACGGAGGCTGACTAGGATCCGCCTGAGAAGGGGTTGATTCTGAATCTGGGTTAGCATCCCAGTCCGCTTCAGGATCCGTTGCTGATTGAGCAGGCGCTTGAGCCTCCTCTTCCTCTAAAAAGTCGTCCTCTTCCTCTGATAAGTCGGCATCCTCTGCATCAGGATCCGTCTCGAAGGAGTCTAAAAAGAGATCTTCGTTTTCAGCGTCAGGCTCCTCCAAAATCCGGGCTCCTAAAGCGCTTAGGGTCAGACTTCCCTTCGCTTCCTCTGCCAAACTTTGCAACGATCGCTGCATTTTCTCCCGATCGCTATACTTCAACTGCAGGAAAACATCGGGAAATAACTGCGTACAGAGATGGTAACAAGCTGCAATAAGCTGTCGCTGAACCGTGATCCCTAAGCGATCGAGATATTCTCCGTAAGCCTCTTGAATTTGAGCAACCAAACCCTCCGTCTTACTTTCGATCGCATGAATTTCTCGTTTCAGGTTTTGAATTGGCATCAGAAGCGAAAAGATACAAATGCAGGCTATGGGCAAAGGGGCAGGCATTCGCCTCCCCCCTAGGGACTTCATTGAGTACTATTTAGCTTTCCACTGAAAGCGAAAAAATTTAAGGGAAGAGTGCGGCGCGAAGCGCCACACTCTTCCGCCTTAAGTTGGTAGCCTACTATTTAGACTTTTTCTTGCCGCCGGACTTCCCTTTCTTGCCTTTAGCTGCTTTAGCAGGCTCAGGGGTTTCTGCTGGAGCTTCAGGAGTTTCCGCAACCGCTTCAGGGGTTTCTGCTGGAGCTTCAGGAGTTTCCGCAGCCGCCTCCATTTTCGCCATTTGCTGATTCACTTCGTCGGCAAAGTTTGTTTCTTCTTTTTCGATGCCTTCACCTAAGACAAACCGGGCAAAGCGGCGTACCTGAATATTTTCGCCCACTTGAGCGATCGTGCGTTTAATCAGTTCCTCAACGCTGATACTTTGATCCCGGATAAAGGGTTGATCTAACAAACACAGCTCTTTAATGCGCTTCTGGATCCGACCCTCCACAATTTTTTCCCGCATTTCTGGCTTTTTATTGGCCAGATCATCCCGACCCATTTCGATCGCTTTTTCCCGCTCAACGATCGCGGCCGGTACCTCTTCAACGCGCACATATTCAACGTTAGGACAAGCGGCCACCTGCATGGCAATATTTTTCACCAAGTCTTGGAATTGGTCGCCCCGGGCCACAAAGTCTGTTTCGCAGTTCACCTCAACCAAAACCCCCACACGACCACCGGTATGAATGTATTGGCCAATTTGACCTTCTGCTGCAGTACGACCTGCTTTTTTATCAGCGGAGGAGATGCCCTTTTGGCGCAGCCATTCCACTGCCTTCGTCATATCCCCCTCGGTTTCTTTGAGGGCTTTTTTACAATCCATCATCCCTGCGCCAGTCTTGTCGCGCAGTTCCTTTACGAGCTTGGCACTAATCTCTGCCATTGTTACTAATCTCCTAATGCCTGTAGCGTAATTCTCAAAAACGGTTAGCCTACTTCGGGGAAAGTAGCGAGGCACAGTGTCCCTCGCCACTCCATTACGGAATAATTCCAAACGGAACCATTCTATCGTTAAGCGATGCTGGAATTCTAACCTTCGTCATCGCCAGAGTCGTCACTATACTCGGTTTCATCAACCTCAGCATCAGCGTCATACTCTTCGTACTCTTCCCCGTCGTAATCGTATTCTTCCATCTCGTCGTATTCCATCTGACCATGACGACCTTCGTAGATGGCATCCGCTAAACGACCGACGATCAATTTAATCGATCGAATCGCATCATCGTTGGCGGGAATGGGAATATCGGCATAGTCTGGATCGCAGTTGGTATCTAAGAGGGAAATCATAGGAATATCCAGACGCTGACATTCCAGGATGGCGTTATATTCTCGCTTTTGGTCCACAATCAGAACCACATCGGGCACCTTCCGCATATTTTTCAGACCGCCCAGATACTTTTGCAGCCGTTCCAGTTCCCGCCGCAGCACCGCCGCTTCTTTTTTGGGACGACGCTCAATTTCGCCACTGTCATGCATCCGCTCTAGTTCTTTGAGCCGATCGACACGGGTTTTAATCGTAGACCAGTTGGTGAGCATCCCCCCCAACCAGCGTTGGTTGACATAGTAAGCGCCACAGCGTTGAGCTTCTTGCTGGATAATCCCGGCCGCTTGGCGCTTGGTGCCGACAAAGAGAAACTTTTGACCCTTTTCAGAGGCGGAGCGCACGTAAGCAAAGGCTTCCTCCATCAGTTGGGCGGTTTGCACCAAGTCAATAATGTGAACCCCATTGCGATCGGTATAGATATAGGGGGACATTTTCGGGTTCCAGCGGCGGGTTTGGTGGCCAAAGTGAACCCCCGCTTCTAACAATTGGGCTAGAGAAACGACTGCCATTTTTGAATTTGCTCCTTTCGGGTTAATCCTCTACCTCAGCGTGATCTTGGGGCTAGACAACGGACAAGACGATCGTCCTTCCGGCTTGGCTAGACCAAAACACCCGAAACCTGAGGTATGTGGTTTTTTTACAGCTTGACTAGGATAACACAAGGGTTCCGCTCTCGGTGAATTATTTGGGGGAACTTACCCCACTGTTCACGTCCCCAGACAGCAATGTCCTCTACCTGATGTTGTCGTCAGGCGACAAGGGTGCAGCGTTTCGGTTTTGACCGTGAACAGCTTCGGCTTCTAGGGTAGGATTGTGACGACGGTTCTTCATTACCCATTTGTTATGACTTCTCTTCGTCCTACCCTATATCCCATGATTCAACGCCTAGCGGATCGCATTGAAGAAATTTGGCGATCGGAATTAGAACTTTTTCCCTATGAAATGCCCGAAGACTTGGGATACATTGAGGGACGATTGGAAGGGGAGCGGTTAGTGATTGAGAACTGTTGTTATGAAACCCCTCAATTTCGTAAGTTACACCTAGAGCTAGCAAAAGTCGGCACAGGATTAGATATTC
>JBEAPM010000430.1:0-6437 GCA_041164445.1 Cyanobacteriota bacterium | reverse complement strand
TCCAGATTTCCCACTTTTATCTAAAACCTTTACGGAAATTTAACAAAATGTAAACCGTGGTAACGATCGTACCAGAAGAGGGAACAAGAATGATCCCTTCGCTTCTAAGAATTTTGCCTTTTCACTAGAGGGGTCTGGGCTACGGGCTGGAGGCAGGGACGCTCTTAATATGCGCTGACCTTGCAAAATTCAAAATTTTGCCCTAGCCCCGCAAGAATAGGGATTATGACGGGGGGCTGCGCCGCCCGCCGCAATTCATCGAGGTGCCCTACGGTTAAGATAATAAAGGTGGGTGATGCTCTGTTCATGGAATCCCCAGCATTTTCAGCTTGGACAACACTCAGCGCATTTATCTGGCAGCAAGGGTACGGTTATGCAGCAAATTTTTTCCCGCTTTTTTCAGACCGTTCGGGCAAATTGGAGTCATTGGACGAGCCAAAATCAAGATCCGGAGGTTTTGTTAGAGCAAGCGATTCAGATCCTTCAGGATGAAATGATTCAATTGCGTCAAGCTGTGGCCCAAGCGATCGCCACCTATAAGCGCACGGAACGCCAATATCGTCAAACCCAGGAACGATCGGAAGATTGGTATGCCCAGGCCGAAAGAGCCATGGCACAGCAGCAGGAAGGGGAAGCACGGGAAGCCCTCACCCAACGCAAGATTCTTTTAGATGCTTCCCAGGTACTCGCGCAGCAACTGGGGCCCCAACAACAGATCATTCAACGCCTCAAACAAGATTTACGCAGCTTGGAACTGAAACTTGCGGATGCCCGCACCCGCAAAGATCTTTATTTAGTTCGGGCACGATCGGCCCAGGCGACCCAACGGATGAACGAGTTGCTGGGGAAATTGCAGTCTAATACTGGCGGGTTATTTGAAAAAATGGAAGATCGAGTAGTGAGTTTAGAATCTCAAGCTTCCGCTAGCACCGATCTGCAAAATCTGCCCACTGACCCTCTAGAAGCCCAATTTAAGGCCTTGGAAGATGGCCCTGATGATATAGAAAATGAGTTGGCAGATCTGCGGCAGCGTTTTAGTTAGTTTAGTTACGCGATGTGCAACTATTCTCAGATCCCCGGTTTCTGGGGACATAACATCAAGAGATTGGACTTCGTTCTACGAGAAACCAGGGATCTTGGCACTCACACGCCGTTTAGTTAGTTGTAGTTAAAGGAGCTTTGCCATAGCCCTCAGATTTCTGGGGTCATCTCCCACGTAAAAATAGGGATTGTGGCGGGAACCACCCGCCACAGTTAATCGAGGTACCGATTCTTCAGGGATCTGACGGATCAGAGTTGCTCAGTTCCTATCCGGGACGGTCTAAGTCTCTGAATTCCCTTCAAAGTTCAAGGCGACGGAATTCATGCAGTAGCGTTGGCCCGTTGGCTTGGGCCCATCGGGGAAAACGTGACCGAGGTGTGCATCACAGGTGGCACACAAGACTTCTGTGCGACGCATAAACAGGCTGCTGTCTTCCTTGTAGGCCACTGCATCGGGAGCGATCGGTTCCCAAAAGCTGGGCCAGCCGGTACCGGAATTATATTTCGTGTCGGACTTGAACAGGGGGGTACCACAACACACGCACTTGTAAATGCCTTGCCCCTTAAAGTCATGGTATTCCCCCGTAAAGGCCCGCTCAGTACCATGTTTGCGCGTAACTTGGAATTGCTCTTCGCTCAGTTGCGAACGCCACTCCGTCTCAGATTTTTGAATTTTTTCAGCCATGATCAGTCCTCAAGATTAGGATAGAGAGTGCAGTCTTTATCTTAAGGTTGAAAAACACAATTGAAGGTTTCACCGCCAGACCTGAACCCGGATGAGTGGGATTCTTGGATAGACGAGGACACCCCAGACCCTGAGGCTCCCCTTGCCCCTGATCCGACTTCCGTCGCCCCTCGCCATCCCTCATCGCCTCTCGTGGTGGTAGAAACGGCTTTTTTGGCCAGTACCGCCGCTCTGCTCTGGCTGGTTAATTATTATTTTCCGGTGGGGCCCTTATTGCGCATCTGTTTCCCGATTCCGATCGCGCTGGCCTATTTGCGATCGGGAGCGAGGGCGGCTTGGATGACCGCGTTAGTGGCCACCTTGCTCCTCACGGTGCTGATGGGCCCCACCCGTAGTCTCCTGTTCATTATGCCGTTTGGCATCTTAGGGGTCTTACTGGGGGTGTGCTGGCACCGTAAGCAGAGATGGGAAGGATCGATCTTTCTGGGAACCCTATTAGCAACGATTGGCTTATTTTTCCGGATCTGGCTCACCTCGGTTTTACTAGGGGAAGATCTGTGGATCTATGTCACGGTGCAGGTGAGGGAATTTTTGGCCTGGGGATTTTTGAAACTGGGGTTGCTTATTCAGCCGGAACTGTGGGCCATCCAACTTTGTGCTTTGGGCTTAATTCTCTTGAATAGTTTGATTTATTTGATCACGGTTCACTTGCTGGCTTACTTGTTACTCGATCGGGTAGGGAATCCGATCCCGGCACCCCCGGCCTGGATCCAGGTTTTGGTGGATACGTGAGCATTGCTAGCTGATGATAGCCCTTCGGTTAGATCCCCTAGCTCCCCTACGGTGTACACACATCTTGATGGAACCGATCGATTTAGCTGGATCCCCCTAAATCCCCCTTAGTAAGGGGGGCGAGGGGGGATCCACTCAAGTTTTGCGATTGCAACGAGACTTATGTGTACACGGTAGCCTTAACTCCCTGACGGAGAGGGGCGGGGGATCATAAAGTAGGGAACCAAAAGCGGTGGCTAGATTGACGGCTGCTTAGCCTTTTTGATAGTTAGCAATGCACTCTTTAACTAAGGCCGCAACGGCATCCGCATCTTTCCACCCTAGAATTTCAGTGGCTTTCTTTTCCAGGTTTTTGTAGGTTCGGAAAAATTCAGACATTTCTTCTAGGCGGTGGGGCGCAATATCCTTGAGGGTTTTGACCTCTGCATAGCGTGGATCCTTGGCCGGTACACAGAGCAATTTTTCATCCCGATCGCCGCCGTCAATCATTTCCATCATGCCAATGGGACGAGCCGCAATAACACAGCCCGGAAAGGTGGGCTGATCCATGATCACCATGCCATCCAAGGGATCCCCATCATCCGCTAGGGTGTTGGGAATAAAGCCATAGTCACAGGGATAGTGAACAGAGGAATAGAGGACGCGATCGAGGGCAAACGCATTCAAATCTTTATCGAATTCGTATTTGTTCTTACTGCCTGCAGGAATTTCAATGAGAACGTTAACTAAACCCGGTTTTGGTTCGGCGGGAATTAAGGATAAATCCATAGATACTCCAAAAAAGGTCTTCAAAGGGTCGAGGGTAAGCCCCCCTTAGCCGCCGTTATGGGCGGGCTTCTTTATTTTACGGGCTTATGACACCGGAAATGGTTTGCTGAATTTTGAAGTTCCTGAGGAGCAGTTTGCCCGTCATGGGGATGTTAGCCTGTCCGCAAAATACCCTGATTAAAACTCATCAGCATCTAGGCTGCATTGCTTCAGGGCTAAAGCCCTCGCTACAAGCCGCAGGGGAACAAGTCTAAAGTGATACCATAGGAGGGCTCTTCCGCACCGATCGTTATGATGAATGCTCTAAGTCTTGCTGGCAAAGCCACTCTCTTCGCCTGGATTGGGGTTACGCTTTTCCCTGTAGATCCTAGCTTTGCTGGGACTGAGATGCCGATCTTACCCCCAATCAGCCAAGCCTTTCAAGTTGAGGTGAATAGTTTGAACGATGGTGAGATTAGAGCAGATGCGGATTTAACCCTGCGGGAAGCGATCGAGGTGACCAATGGAACCTTAAGTCTCGATGATCTCAGTGAAGCAGAACGGGCCCAAGTGCGTCCCCTCGCTGCTGGTGAAGGGTCACAAATTAGTTGGAGTGGGTTAACCGGTGAGCCGGTACTCCTGCTGAGTCAACCTTTGCCCCCCTTGGCTCAGGTAAACCTCCGGTTGGATGGTGCGGTGAACGATCGTAGGGTTCAAATCCGTCCAGCCGAGTCAGTGGTGATTCCCCGAGGGTTGACGATTTTGGCGGATGGTGTGACGGTACAGAATTTGGTGCTACAGGGGTTTAGCAATCCGAATACGACCTTTGGCAGTGGCTTTAATGTGGACAATGCTCCGGATTGGGTGCGTCCCAATGTCCTGAGCGGGGCGATCGTCATTACCCAGGGGGAAGCCCTTTATGATTTGCAAGAATTACCCTGGATTGCTCAACTCACGCCACCCCGAGGGGTGGAAATTACGGGAATAGGGTTTGGGGGGGACTCGCCAGGAAAAACCGCCTTTGGTGTGGTGATTTTTGACGGCTTGGAGAGTCAGATTCATGGGAATATTTTTCAGGGCCTTCAGGGCAGTGCGATCCTCACGGGGAAGCAGGCCTCTGGTAGTCAGATTTATGACAATGAGATGATCGGGAATGGCGGTGCGGGCATGCCCGATGCCATTCGCTTAGAAGGGACGATCGAGGGGATGGCGATTTATAACAACCGCATTTGTGAGAATGCCGGGAGTGGCATTTTTCTCTTTAAACCCCAAGGGAGTATTAGCATTCGAGATAATGATATTCACTTTAATGGCACCGGCAGCGATCGAGGGGCCATTTACCTCACGGGCAGTGGGCACGAAGTGGTGAATAACTATATTAGCCATCAGTTTGGCGGGGGTGGCGTGGTGGTGGCAGCCTATCCCCGCAGTGTCCAAAATCGGATTCAAGATAATCGTTTTGTGGCGTTAGATGGCTTAAGTATTGATCTGGTCATGCGCCGTCAGACCGGAGTGTGGGACAACGCCATTGGGGATGGAGTTAATCCGCCCCGAGACTCGGGGAACCGCCGCTTAGATACCGCTAACCGGGGGATTAATGCACCGGAATTTGTAGGGGATGAACTCTTTTTATTTGATGATGCCGTGGCGATCGCAGGGCAAGCGGATCCCGGTAGCACGGTCGATATTTATAAAGTGTCCCCAGGTTCCATGCGGACTAGCGGAGCGGATTTTCGCCAGTATGCGCCCCTCACCGAATTGTTAGTGTCCGTTCCCGTCGATCCGGAGACGGGCCGCTTTGAAATTTCCTTACCCAGCTTACAAGAGGGCGATCGTCTTAGTGCGATCGCTACGGATCCAGCCTTGGGCACCTCTGAACCCGCCAAAAATGCGGTAATCAGGACGATCGATGCCAACCCTAACCGAACCCTGCCGGTTTCCACAACAGGGTCTGATTCTACTTGGGACATCCCCTGCGGGGCAACGATCGCTGGCATGATGCTCCTCTCGCAACCTCCTGAAAACTTATTTTCAGAACGATCGCTTTACAATCCTGTGGCGATTCCTCAAGAGGCTGAGGTGATTGGTGACGACCCCCTGCAAATTGCCTTAGGGATCTTCGGGGTCAAGGAAAAACCGGTAGAGGGAAACTTTTCCGAAGTCGTTGACTTAACGGAAGAAACCCCACAACGGGTCATCGTTACCCTCACACAGACGGGCTTTCTCGATGATTCCGTGAAAGGACACCGCTATCGTTTGGAATTTTTACCCGAGGGAGAGCAGTGGAAACTCAACTGGGCGGGTCGGCAAAACCAATGCTACCGCAGTCCTACGGGAGACTGGACAACCGATCTCTGTCCTTAGCGAGTTTGCTACATCCTTGACCTTGCAGCGCATCCACTCCAGTTCCGTATTTTCAAACCCCTTACGGATCAGCGCCCGCCGCACCTCATGATCAGTAAAAATAGAGCCATCCCCACGCTCCGCAGGTTCATCCAGTTCAATTCTTACGCATCACTTGTTTTAAAGACAGCATAACCTATTCCAGGAATTTTATCGCCTAGATTTTCCCCTTTTTGAAGTTGCTCGATGATAGGTTTAATGTCATTGCGAATATTACGATATTTCTTGGCAAGTGTACGTAGTTTTCGGTTGAATGTTGAAGACACTTCAACTTGGATTAATGGTGAATTAGTCATGTTCAAGCTCATCCCATACTTGATTGATGGGGATGTTTTGTCCAGTCATGGCTTCGTGCCAAGCTTGTCGAAAGTCTTGTAAAAGTGCGCTTTTAGATTCTCCCTCTTCTACTCATTCCAGTAGTTCTGGAATGAGTAGAATGACTTCAACCCGACTATTTCTATCCGTTATTAATGGGTGATCCATCGGACGAATTAGGCTATTGATAAATGCAATTTCATCATCTGTAATGCCGTATTTTTCGTAAAGCCTTTCATCTGTCCAGATGCGATCCCAGGTCAATACATCTGGATTGCGTCCCCGCAGTATAAAGGCAGCTTGTTCGCTCATGGCGCAGTCTCCTGGTCAGGTGAAAGCGATCGTTATCACTCAAGCCAGTCTTGGCGTGAAAGAAATATGTCTACAGCAGTCCTAAATCATTTGTAAGGACTAGACTGCTGAAACCGTTGTGTGGTGTGCGCCCGGAGGGCGC
>JBEAPM010000429.1:0-4999 GCA_041164445.1 Cyanobacteriota bacterium | reverse complement strand
TCTCCAGATTTCCCCACGGCGGTAGAAATCTCGCTGCCATCGGTCAGGTTTAAACTGTCATTATGGGTCACTTCGATCGTTCCCGCATTGCCAATACCGTCTGTACTGGAGGTTAATTTGGAACCGCTTTCCAAACTAATGGCGCGGATATTAGACAAGGTAATATTGCCTGCATTGCCTTCACCCTTCAAGGGTAAGTTGCTCGCAACCTTGCTAGAAATAGAGCTATTCGTCAGAGTCAGACTTTGAGCATTTTGAATCTCAATATTCCCCCCATCAGCTTGAGCACTTACACCCACCTCCGTACTTAAGTCACTATTGTCTAAGCTAAAGCTATTAAATACCGTAATCGCAATATTACCGGCCTGACCTAAACCATTCGTAAAAGCTTTAAGGTTTGAATTTTCAATAATTAAATCCCCCGTTACGATCGAAATATTCCCGCTTCCCGTTCCCGCTTCTCCAGGGATTTCCCCTAAGTCAGCAGTTTTTTTAGCCGTTTCACTCGTAATCAGAATGCTCCCCCCACTGCCCGCATCGAGAACAATATTCCCTGCCTTTCCGCTACCACTGGTACTCGCGCTGAGCAGCGCACTATTCCCACCAATGGTGATGTTGGTTGCCGATAAGAGAATATCCCCTGAGTCACCATTGACTCCCAAAGAAGTCAGGGTAGAATCCTCCCCTGAAATACTAATTTGATCTTGGGCTTCTAAAATAATTGACCCCAGATTAGCGGTTCCATTACGAATACTCTGGCTTTCGATCCGGGCACCATTCTCTAGAAAAATTGAGCCGGAATCTGCACTAATTTGAATATCTCCACCTTGGAACGGATTAGGGGATTGAACTTCCGTCACCAAACTTTTGCTGAGGATAGTGGCACTAAAACCATCCCCGTTGATCACCACATCTCCCCCAGTACTTTTGAGACGAATGCTTCCCCCTTGAAGTCCCTGAGATGACAAGAAATTCCCTGGATTAACGGTTAAGTTTCCACCACTCGTAATCGTAATATTTCCCCCATTTCCTGTCCTAGTGGTGGCATCTGCATTAATAGATCCATTGAGGTTAAAAGCACCTGAACTATCAATCCATAACTCCGCAAGCTCTCCCAGATCGCCAGGGGCAGGAGCAATGCTAGAGACGCTGATATTTCCGGGTAAACAGTTAGGATTGCAGCCCCACTGATTCGTAATCACAATTTGAACATTATCTGCCCGTGTGCCATAAAAGGCATCACCCAGACGAATAGCACCCCTAATATTAATATCCCCACTGGTAGGAGAAGCATAATCACTGAGTGAACTGTAGTAGGCGGCGTTAAAATCAGGAATGGACAGATCGCCACTAATGGAAATACTACCGGGCGGTGCAAGTTTGCTCGCGTCGGTAATGCCTGCACGAATATCTAACGTTGGTCTTGCCGTGCCATCAATGTTGACCACCGTGCCATCGGACAAGGTAATGGTGTCCTGCAGTGCCCCAGCGGGATCAGTACCCGTTAAAGCGATCGCGTAACCATAGTTTCCGCTCTCAATGCTGACGGATCCCCCTGCGAGAATGTGCAAAGAGCTACCGATGTATCCCGCGATCGTTACATCTCCAGAGGTGCGAATGACAGGATCCTCAGGACTGACCAACCGATTTAAGTCCCCCTCTAACGTTTCAACCCGAAACCCGCCTTTACCACTGTAAAAATGAGCATCCCCGATCACCGCTTGATCCGATCGCAGGGTTAACTTGCCCCCAGAAAGAAAACTATCAGGATGACGTAAGGCAGAAATACTCAGGTGATCCGCTCCCTCCAGTTTTAAGTGTCCCCCAGCCGCTAGCTGCAAAGGACGATCGGCCTGATCGGATAAGCTGACGGTTTGCCCCTGCAAGAACAGGTTACCGCCCGCCCGTAGGTTACCCGAGACCTCGATATTTTCTGCCTGAAACCTTAGATCTTTCCCCGCCTTTAACTCTCCTAAGCTCCGGATTTCTTGAATCCCCCCCTGCAGTCCCGGCTGAACATTCACTTGTAGTAAAGGGACAGCCGCTGGATTGACACTACTAAACTCCAGCCCATCCCCAAAGATCAGGGTTTCTGCTGTAGTGGCAGTAAAGGAACCCGAAATATCCAAGCGTGCATTTGGCCCAAATAAAATCCCCTGGGGATTAATTAAAAAGAGATCCGCACTGCCCCCTACCCCCAAGGTGCCCAAAATCCGGGAGGGGTTGTTGCCCGTGACCCGGCTAAAAATCGTCTCGATCGCTGTGGGGGCAGCAAAGTATACTCGCTGCCCCTCGTTGACATTAAACTCCAAAAAACTATGGAAGAGGGCTGTGTTCCGAGTAGCCCCGCCCTCAATCCAGGTTGTGGCGGGATCTAAGTTTAGGTTGAGGAGAGAAGCTTCAGCCCCCAGGGTCGCATCTGGCACAATCTGCCCAAAGGCAATCTTGGCCATGCCGCCCCAGAGTAAGGTCGCCACTAGGAGCGATCGAATTTGCAGGCTATTCATTCACTCTATATTCCCTTGCTCAGAGATGATCTAAAAATGGGGTCACACCACATTGACTTGCCGTAAAAAGGAGCGATCGTCAGATCCTCTCCTCTTTACGGATAATTTATAGCTGATCCTGAAATTCTAGAGTAAAGTCACTTCTTTTTAAAGATTTGGTAAAGCCATTGTAATTTGAGAGCAAAATTGAGACGATGAGCCTAAAACTCAGTCAGATTATCAGGGAAAGTGACATTCTCTTCCTTAGTTTTGCCACTTTAAGCAAAAAACCTAAGGACACCTCGATGAATTGCGGTGGGCGACTTTGCCCATCACCACAATCCCAAGAACAGCAGAGAAAGAGCAACTTAGGTTTTTTATTTTTCGATATGCCTCAGCATTTTAACTTACTTATATTTACGTAAATAGGGGAGAGATAAAATCCACTTGATCATCTTTAATTTGGCATTGGAGAAGTTCAGTCGAATTGAGAATGTGTTATTGTTTATTCCGTGTACAGCAATCCTAAAGGGTTGGTGCAGTGTGCGCACCTCACACAGCGGTTTCAGCAGTCTAGTTATTGCAACTGATTTAGGACTGCTGTAGCGATGACTTAAACTATTCCGAATCGAGGGATGGCTGTCATGATGACCTTAGGTCTTGGGCGAAGATAAGCTACCTGTGCAGACCGTCTACTAGTTTTAAGTTCAAATCATTTTATCCTTATCTTACTGATACAGTATGCTAAATTCCAATTTTGCCCACAGATCAATCCAAACTGCATTATTCGGATCGATAGGTTTTCTCTCGATCGGATTGCAGCCCGCCTCTGCCATTACCCTGAGTGGATCGGCAAGTGCCTTACAAAAAACAGGTTTCGGGTGTAATAACCTCACCGCCAATATTTCAGAGTGTTATGGCTTTAATAATTTTGATAATTCTTCCACATGGTTAACCGCTGCAGATGGCGGAAAGTGGGCTATCAAAGGAACTATTATTGCTGCAAGTGCTAACTTGAGTAGCTCTAGCACTGGGCAAGGGACTGCAGCTAAAATCATGACCTTGACAAACGCAACCCTTGAATACAAAGGAGGCGCTACGACCGGTAGCACCAGCACCTTTAGCGGATTCAGTTTCTCCCATAACTTTGAGTTTACAACACAAACCCGAGCAGGAACGGCGCTCTTTACCAATCCAACGGTGAGCCATCGTCTGAGCGGTCAGTTACAGAGTAGTGATGGTCTTTACTCGGGAAATAAAGTTATCTCTAACGTCTCTTTTAATGGCATTGGGCGTATAGGTAGCAATACTAATCCTGAGGTTTCTGTCACCTATACCAATGCGTTAACCACTAATTCTATTACTGCTTCTGGTAACCCATTTGGCACCAATTTTACTTTCTATGATGCTAAAGATGCCAGCATGGCAAGCCTTGCCGGTTTCGCCAACACTTCACTGTACCTCAAGAATGGAACCCTCTCGGCAACACTACAAAATGTCGTGCTGGCCCAAGGCGATACCCTATATTTGCCCGCTAGTGAGTGTACCGTCCTTCATACTGAAAGCGGTCAAAATAACGGACACGGTAATGGTGACCAGGACGCACCTGGAAAGTCTGGCGACAAGAACAATGCCGAAAATAGTGAGAATTCAGGCCGGGGTAACAGCGGTAATGGACGTGGCGGTAACACTAGCGGTGCGCCGGTCAACAATGGTAGCGGCAAAGCCAATGATAAGAGCCAAACTGCGGAAAAGCTCAAGAAGAGAGATAAGCTGGAAGGACTGTGTAACAGGGTTGCACGATCGGTTGTCTTTGGCGATGATTATCCCAGCTCGATCCCTGAACCTAATAGCGCTTTTCCCGTCTTAGGGGGGCTGATTCTGTGGGGAACAGGGATTTTGCGTCGTAATCGGAGAGATTAGTCTGGCTGTCATCCAGGGGCACAAAAAGGTGGATGCCCGAGAAGGGCTCTTAACTTTGGTGGTGAAACGCTTTCAGATTGAGGAAAACGGACTTGGACATATCAGTGAGTCGTGGCACGATTCCTCTTGGGTGGATCGGGGAACCTCGTTGCGAATAGTTGAAGGATCCCTGAGAGTCAGGTGAGTCCGACAGGATACCCGAGCCAAGAGACTGCTTTACCGCAATCCTAAAGGCCTGGTGCGGTGTGCGCACATCACACAACGGTTTCAGCCGTCTAGTCCTTACAACGGGTTTAGGACTATGGTAGCTTTACCAAAACTTTAAATCTTCTCCCACAAGTTGAGAGGAAAGTGGTTTGTTTTTAAAGATTCAGTAAAGTCATTGCTCTAACGAGGACGTGTAGTTTAAATAGGGCATATAGGCAATTCAGTGGTTGAGTTGTCTGACAAGCAAACTCGTTTTTGTAGATCTAAGTCTTCTACAGCAGTCCTAAATCAGTTGTAAGGACTAGGCTGCTAAAACCGTTGTGTGGTGTGCGCCCTTCGGGCGCACACCACACAACCCATCTAGGATTGCTCTATCCATGAGA
>JBEAPM010000428.1:0-4001 GCA_041164445.1 Cyanobacteriota bacterium | reverse complement strand
CGATCGCCTCTAGCTCCCCAGAAGCAGAGGTGTGGTCTTCTAATTCAGCCCCATGCTCTAGAGACGGTTTAGATCGAGCCAAGGATGGGTTAATGGGTGTATGTAAGACCTCCTGAATACGCTTGAGCCACAGTTTGGAAAGTTGCACGAAACGAGAAGGTTTTGCGTCAGAGAGGGGACTGGTTTCGATCGCTTCGGATGAAGTCTCTAACTTTTCTTCCTGCTCCGATACAATCCAATCACATTGATCAAAATGAGCTTGAAGACAGTTAGAATTTGGATGGTGACTAGATTCACTGGGTAAACGAAGTTTGGCCCCTGCAAAACCAGCATACTCAGACTTTTGCAAACTAGGCGCTAAGATAACCCGATAGGTTTTGGGATGAATGGTAATTAAATTCACCTTAAATAACCGAGCCAAATCAATGCGCAGTAATAACCCATTAGAAGGATGATCCCGATCGCTTTCTACATCAGGAAAAATCACAACCGTTTCTAACAACGTAGAAATGGTACTTTTGCTTAAGGCACAACGATCGCCATAGGAACTTCTCACCGCCTTTTTAAAGCGATACTCCACCTGACGATCTAAACGCGAGGCAATTTGGCTGGCTAGTTTTAAGCTGCGTTGCTGAGCCAGGTTTTGAGCTTGTTGAAAGGAAGTAGTGGAAAACGTGGAGAACTGATCTTGCCTTTCTAAATCAAAATCACCAAAGCGCATTGACTCTTGGGGTTCCGATTGAACCGGTTGACTAGGATCTTGGGGCAACGTGGCCGCCAAGGAACTGGGGGATTGCTCAGTTCCCCCTGAACTCGGGTCTGGCGAATCTGCAGGCACTTCCTCATCAATCAACAATTGTTCAGTGCCATCGGGCCAGATGATATCTGCGACATCAGCACCTTCTAGATCCGTCCCCTCCGTATTTGCCCCATACAAATCTGTTCCCTTGAGTTTGGCGGCTTTGAGATTAGCGTGATTCAGTTTGGCATAACGCAGATTCGCGCCACTCAAATCAACTCCCACACAGGAAGCCTTGCTCAGATCCGCTTGCTTAAAGTCACATCCTTGCAAATCGGCACCACTCAGTAGGGCGTTAGATAGATCCGCTTCTCTAAAATAGGTTTTGAAACATTGAGATCCCAAAAGATTAGCCCCACTGAGCTTGGCCTTGCCCAGTTGTGCATGGGATAAACTAGAACCCGCTAAATTAGCGTTCGTTAAGTCAGCCCCCTCTAAATCTGCACCATCGAGATTTAATAAGGGAAGCTGTGCAGAGTGAAGATTGGCCTTTCGGAGCGATACATTCCGAAAATCCCGTTGTCCTTGTTCGACTTTTGCTAAAAATTCACTAACCTGCATGGAAGACTCTGATGTAATTAATTCAAAAGTTTAAGGTACCAACTTAGGTGGAAGGGTAGAGAACGCTTCCATGAATTGTTTCGCTCGACTCGGAAAGCCAAAGTTAGGGGATAGATTGCAGTTTACACCCAATGAACGGGCAGCAGGTTGCTTCACTACCTGAATGATTCTTCCAGATCGCCGCCCTAAACCCCTTGGCAAGATATTGGCAAGATGCTGTCGCTACAGATTTCTAAAGGATCTGAGTCTAAATCCCACGCGCCTCGTCTGGCATTGCTAAGATTGACTCAGTATAGCGTAGGTGTAAACCCTTGTTGTTTATACAATTGCGCTAAAGACCAAACCGGTTAAATTAGACACAAAGTTGCATCGGGCATCGGGCAGGCCTCCCCTTGCATTCTTTGGGGGCGCTTACGGGCAAGCTGGAGTTTTCTGATCAACGCTGGTTAAAGTTCTTCATCCTGCTTAAACTAGCTACCAACTTAAGGCGGAAGAGTACGGCGCGGAGCGCCGTACTCTTCCGTTGAATTTTTTCGCTTTCAGTGGAAAGCCCTTAAACTGGATATACCAAACAGATAGTTCATAGCGAGGCTATTTTGATTACACTGGTAGAAGTTCTAGAAGTCCACGGAACGATGGATCATCAGATGGGCAAGGTGTTGTTACCTGCAGTGGAAACCTTGGCAGCGGAATCTCAAGCGGAAGTCTTTCTCCTCGATGTAAGCAGCGTCAAGTTTATTGACAGTGCGGGCTTAAGTTGCCTAGTGAAGGTGCTAAAGCTCACTGAAGCAAGTGGCAAGCGTCTCATGGTCTGCGGCGTTAAAGCTCAAGTGGCGATGCTGCTCAAGTTAACCCGTATGGACAGTTTATTTGAAATGTTTGACGATCGCTTTACCGTGGCGGATGTCTTAAACAAAGAGCTTTCGAGCGATCGACAGGTCACACCCGACAAGTTTAAGGTTACGGTTCTCTGACAGCATTCTCTCATAGAGCCTCTGAAATAGACAAGAGCAACGTTTAGCAACAACTCAGCCCCGATTTGTAATGCTTCTCTTGGGTCTCAAGAGCCCCTGTATTTTATGGTAGGGCAGTTTACGCCAACAGCCTGAGGCCAGATCCCCCAGTTGAATGTCTCCGATCGCTAGGCGGTGAAGCCGGAGAACGGGATGACCCAATTGTTCTGCAACGCGGCGAATTTGACGGTTGCGTCCTTCCTCCATTTGGATGCGTAGGCAGGTTTGCTTTTTTTCCGCCTGCAAAATTTCGACCAGCGCCGGTAAGGTCTGGTAGGTTTTGCCCGTGTCATCCACAATGGAAACCCCATCTTGCCATTGGGCCAAGGTTTGGGGTTGCAGATAGCCTTCTACCCAGACCCGATAGGTTTTGAGAATGTGATGGCGAGGGTGAGTGAGTCGAAAGGTTAGGTCACCATCATTGGTCAATAACAGGGCCCCGGTGGAATTGCTGTCTAAACGGCCCACGGGGTGAATTCCTGTCCCATCCCGTAGGTCTAGGGGTAATAAATCTAAAACGGTGCGGCGTTGCCGGGGATCAGAGCAGGTGGAAACAATGCCCTTCGGCTTATTTAAGAGAATATAAAGTTTAGACACCTCTGCTTTCAGGCTTAAGGGCTTCCCATCTAATTCAACCCGATCGCTACTGGGATTAATTTTTTGCCCTAAGTGAGCTAACTCGCCATTGACTACAATCCGTCCCGCCTCAATCCAGCGCTCCACTTCTCGACGAGCGCCCAAACCATTGTAGGCTAAGACTTTTTGCAAACGTTCTGGTGCCATCAAAGATTCCTGAATTAATCCGTATTTTTCGGGGTATCAGAATGTATCTTAACGTAAGGAATCATCGTCAGACCGGAGAGTGAAATGCTCTGCGCCTTATTCCCTCGTTAAGCTTCATCTTTTCCTGAATTTTTGCTGTAAATAGAGCCAGATCAACGCTAGAGTAAAGTACTTTACCAGCAGGGAAGACGGGATATTCAGCCTTTTGTCCTCAAGCCATCGGCAAACTGCTGTTGCGGGAGCCATACACCATTCTTTTTCAGATACTTTTCAGGAGCGTTATTTTATGGGCACGCCTCAATCGCCAAAACCAAATCGTCATCGCCCCCCTGGAAAGCCTGGGCGGAAATCCTCGGAGCGATCCTTTGAGAAACCCATGCCCAAAGACAGAGGGAAATCCCTGGGCAGTCCTTCGGGAAGACCCAGCCGATCGGGAAAGCCTGCAGGGAAATTCCGAGGTGAGCGGCGATCGGAGGAGTTTGGCGAGTCCCCGGCCAGAGACTACCCAGCCAGAGAATACCCAGCCAAGCAATACCCGGCAAAACAGTACCCCCGCAAACGTAGGGAGTTTGAACCCAGAGCAGCAGAACAGCAACGATCGCTGGATTTTGTGCCATCCCAGGGCCCTGAAGGGGAGGAAATGGAGGAACAAAATACGGACTTGATCTATGGTCGTCAGGCGGTGTTAGCGGCGCTGAGCAGTCAGCATCGCTTAAATCGCGTTTGGATTACCCCTCGCCTGCGCTATAACGATCGCTTTCACCTCTTACTCCAAGCGGCGAAGGCCCGGGGGACAGTTATCGATGAAGTGGATATTCAGCGTATTCACCAAATTACCAATGGAG
>JBEAPM010000427.1:0-3939 GCA_041164445.1 Cyanobacteriota bacterium | reverse complement strand
TGTTTTTCATACTTTTTTGGCTTTTTTTCAACACTATGTGCTTCGTGTTCAATACTTACCTGGCGCTGAAGATAATATTCAGGGAGTCTTTTATCGATCTGGATCTGGACATGTAGTTGGAGCCTCCGTAGCTATTAGCTTTGGTTTATATTGGCTAATTAGTGGACGAGATTATCCACTCTGGATGCGAGGGGCTTTCCTGTTAGCGACTTTCTGGCATATGTTGATGGCAGATGCAAAACAGGTTCTTCTCTCTTTGGTTTTAGGTGGTGTTTTATTGTTGCTTACTAAGATGAACAATATAGTTGAAGTTATTAAATATCTTGTCTTATCATTGGTCTTTGGTAGTGGATTCTACTGGTGTATTGAAAATCTAGTGGCTTTTAGGGCTTTCAAAACCTGGATTCGTCCAGAAATCTATGGGCCAGAAGGAGAGGCAACACTCCTAAAGTCTGCATCTCTACGTATTATTCCTACCTTTTATCACTCGCCATTAAATTTCTTGTTTGGGTTAGGACCCGGGCATACGGTAGATCGCTTGGGCGGATGGATGCTCAGGGAATATTGGCATTTATTAGGGCCTTTAGGCGCAACCACGTATCCTGCTAGTAAAGCAGTTTGGCAAGCTGTCGCAGCCAGTTGGTTGGGGGATCAATCCAGTATGTTTTCCCCTCTATTTGGCTGGGCTGCGATTTGGGGTGACTTTGGTGTTATAGGATTAGGAGCCTATTTAGGATTGTGTATTGTTACTTATCAGCTAGTCTGCATTGACGATATATCAAAACTTATGGCATTTAGTGTTATGACTGTGGGCTTAATCTTTTCACAAATGCAGGAACCTGGTTATATGCTTTCGATCGCTGCGATTATTAGTCTCCGTTGGCATGAACTGCGTATTGAGAAACTAGCAGATGAGACGAAGGAGATGGAAACAGAGGAAGTGTGGTAAAGGTGGTAAAGAGAGTGTCCCTCCTCCGGTATGAACACTCTTTATTAATCGAACGATTCTAGGCTTGGGCTTTACTGCTTTGGCCAACTGGCTTCAATTTCTTCCAGTACCGTCTCCCCGTCTACACCACTGACGTAATTCACCATGCCACTCCAAAAACTGCCAGTTCCCACTTCACTGGGCATCATGTCTGAAGCATCAAAGCGAATGGCATCGGCGTTCCGCAGAATTTCCACTTGAGCGCGGGAGAGTGCGTTGGGGTAAATGGACAGATCTACGCCCTGATGGGGGGAGAGGTATCCTCCAAAGCTGGCCCAAATTTCGTGGGGTTGTGGCGTGGTTAAGTAGGTCATAAATTCCCGCACTTCAGGACGATCGCTGAACATCCCCATGGCTACTCCCCCGACTAAAATGGGGTTCCCCTGTTCAGGGTCAATGGGGGGAAAGACAAAGGCGGCTACATCTGTATCGGGATCAATGTTGTCCGGCAGGAATGAGGCAATAAAACTGGACTGACGATGGAGATAACAGCCAGGCTCTTGATCGAATAAGGGATTGGGCGCATCAGAGAATGAGGTGCTGATGGCTCCCACGGTGCCCCCCCGCACAAATTCTGGATTTAAGATGACTTGCCCAAAGAGATCCAGCGTGCGTTTGACGGTGGGATCGGTAAAGGGAATTTCATGATTTACCCAGCGATCGTAGCCCGCTACTCCCGCCGTTCGCAGCATAATATCTTCCATCCAATCCGTGCCGACCCAGCCCGAGGCTTCACCACTTTCTAGGCCAATGCACCAAGGGACACCGCCGTCGTCAACGATCCGTTGGCTTAAGGCCAGTAACTCATCCCAGGTTTGGGGGATGGCATAGCCTTTTTCGGCAAATACGGGGGGACGATACCAGACTAAGCTTTTGAGATCGGCCCGAACCCAGAGCCCGTAAAGCTGACCATCTATGCTGCCAAGTTCTAGCCAATCTGGACTAAAGGCGGCCTCGATCGCTTCTGAATCAATACGATCGTTGAGAGGGAGCAAATCCCCTTGACGGGCCAAGGTGGCCATTAAGCCCGGCTGGGGGAACAGTGCCAAATCCGGTGGTCCTCCGGCGGTGACCCGGAGGGGCAAAATAGTGGCGAAGGCATCCGTTCCCTCGTAAACCACATCGATCCCCGTCGCCGTTTCAAAGGGTTCAAACATCTGCTCTAGCTGAGCAATCCCGTCCCCCGCAATGGAACCTAAAACCGTAATTTGGCCAGTATTTTCAGATTCGCCTGGATTTTCCCCCTCACCGGGGGGTGGGGATGCGCTACACCCCGCCAAGACAGTCACACTGAGGGCAAGACTCAGACCGAAAAACGGCAGTTGAGGCTGAGGGGAATAACGAGAATGGCTAGGCATGATCACAATTACTTCAAGACAACGGCTTTCCACTGCAAGTGACAAAATTTCATGGAAGCCTGCGGCGCAGATCACCACAGGCTTCCGCCTTAAGTGGGTAGCCAAGAAAGCTGATACATTTTAACCTGAGGTTCCTTGAAAAATTAAGAACTTTCCCCTAGAGGGCATTATCCATTCAGTCCCTCCGACAAGTATCGGAGTGGTAGTGGACAGTGCAGCCGCCCGCTACCGGTAATCGCTTAAAATTCCCCATGACTCCGAATGGGCTGAGGATGTCAGCAAACAAATTCTCCTGTAGACTGCAACAAGATTCTGTCCTTAATCATTGCGTTCTTAGCCTTTGCCATGGTCATGACTTTCCCCAAGGCTCCCCTCTCGGCTCGTGATCTGCTCTCCGTATTGCAGGCCTATCCTGAATGCAGTTCCGCGCTGGACTTAGGGGAAAATCCGATCTTGAATACGATCGCTCCGGTGGAAACGGCGACGGCGGGAAGTTTAACCTTTGTGGAACGGGGAAAACCCTTGGCCCTCCTGGAAAACACCCAGGCCAGTGCGGTGTTGTTACCCCAAGATGCAGCGATGCAAGAGATTGCAAGGGATCGGGGCCTGGCCTGGATTGCCTCTCCTCAGCCCAAACTGCTCTTTGCGCGGGCGGTACCGCTGTTTTACCAACCCCAACGTCCCCCCCTAGGCATTCACCCCACTGCGATCGTTGATCCGACAGCGCAGGTGGGAGAGCGGGTGAGCATTGGGGCCTACGTGGTCATTGGCCCGGAGGTGGTACTGGAAGATGAGGTTTGTTTACATCCCCATGTGGTGATTTACGGAGGGGCTCGGGTCGGTCAGGGATCCGTAATTCATGCCCAGGCTGTCATTCATGAGCGGGCGGTTTTAGGGCGTGGCTGCGTCATTCACAGCGGGGCCGTCATTGGGTCTGAAGGGTTTGGTTTTGTTCCCTCTGCCCAGGGATGGGTCAAACTGGATCAGGTCGGCTCTACGGTTTTAGAAGATCAGGTGGAAGTGGGATGCAATAGTGCCATCGATCGTCCTGCCATGGGGGAAACCCGCGTCGGGGAGAATACGAAAATTGATAACTTGGTTCAAATTGCCCACAACTGTCAACTGGGGCGCAACTGCCTCATGGCGGGGCAGTCTGGCATGGCGGGAAGTGTGACCCTTGAAGATAATGTGATTCTGGCGGGACAGGCGGGCATTGCCAACCAAATTCAGGTGGGCAAAGGGGCCATCCTCTCGGCTCAGGCGGGAGTCATTCAAGACGTAGCCCCCGGACAAGTTTTATCGGGGCATCCCGCCTATCCCCATCGTCAATGGCTAAAAACGGCGACGGTCTCTCCCCATTTACCAGAAATGCAACGATCGCTCCGGGCCCTACAGCAACAGGTCGCTGCACTGGAGGCCCAGATTGCAGGGTTACACACCGCATCCCAGGAGTAAAATCGGAAATTTGGATGTCCGATACTTTTTCGCTAACAAACACTAACAAGGTTCGCATTTGTCCCACGAATACATAAGTTGAGATGATTTCTCAACCAAGGCGTATCAACCAATGCACGAAGGAAAATCCCTCGCGCA
>JBEAPM010000426.1:0-4399 GCA_041164445.1 Cyanobacteriota bacterium | reverse complement strand
AACCTGGTCTCCAATGAAGTTCAGGCCTTTTTACGGATGGCCCAAATTTTGGATCAAAGTGATTTGAGTAATCCCTGCGCGGCAGCAGAGGTGGCAACCCTAACGGAAGCCCTCGGGCAACTCTTAAATTTGCCGGTTTGGCAATTGCGGCGGCTGCGCTTGGCGGCCCTACTCCATCGTTTAGATCCCCTGCGATCGAGCCAGAGCCTCCTCAACGAAAGTCTGAATGCCGATGAGCCCCGTCTCTCCTGTCCGCTGATTCCCGCCGCCCAAGTGCTACGCCGGATGCCTCAACTCAGAGCGATCGCTCAGATTATCACCCACTTAACAGAGCGCTGGGATGGCCACGGTCAACCGGCTGGTTTAGCGAAAACAGATATTCCCCTAGAGTCTCGGATTTTAGGACTGGTCACGGAGTTTCAACACAGCGTTGCCGCTTTAGTGTATCAAGGTCATGCCGTAGAGGAAGCGTTGCAGACGACCTTAGCCGCCTGTCAGCAGGATGTTGAACGGCGCTGGGATCCTGAGATTTTTGAGAATTTAGCCCTGCTGGTCAATGGTTTATTGAGCGGCTGGGATCTCAACTTTAGTGAACAGCGAGTAGCGGCAGGGCTATGGCTCTTAGGAAATGAGTTGCCCAGTTGAGGTTTTCCCGACCTCACTCCCGGACTCAAATTGCTCCACACAGCGCACAAATAACTCCACTCCCCAAGCCAGCGCCGTTTCATCAAAATCAAAGCGAGGATGGTGATGGGGATGGGACAAGCCTAAGCTTAAGTTTGCGGTTCCTAAGAAGAAATAGCACCCCGGTACGGCCTGGAGGAAAAAGGACATATCTTCTCCCCCCATGGTCTGACAGTCCGGTACGATTCCGGCGGGTGTTTCCAAAACGCTTTCCGCAACGGATCGAATGAAATGGGTCATACGATCGTCATTAATCAGGGGGGGATAGAGGGGCTGATAGTTGAGTTGGTAGCTCGCGCCGTGAGCTTGACAAATCCCGGCGATCGTTCCCTCAATGCGTTTGGCAAAAAAGCCTTCATACTGCGGATTAAAATAGCGCACAGTGCCCTTCAAATGGGCTTGATCTGCAATGATATTGGTTTTCTGACCAGCATTAAAAGCGCCCACCGTCACCACTGCCGACTGCACCGGATCGACATTGCGGGAGACGATCGCTTGCAGCGCATTAACCACCTGAGCCCCCACCACGATCGCATCTACGGTTTGATGGGGCATGGCCCCGTGACCCCCTCGTCCCTGCAGGGTGACTTCAAAGGACTCCACCGCCGCCATCAGCGGCCCACTGCGAACCCCCACGGTGCCCAGGGGCAAATTATTCCACAGGTGCAACCCCACGATCGCGTCCACCGTCGGGTTTTGCAACACCCCCGCTTCGATCATCGGTTTAGCTCCCCCCGGCCCCTCTTCCGCCGGTTGGAAAATTAACTTTACGGTGCCCCGAAAGTCTGGATTTTGACTCAAATAGTAGGCCGTCCCTAGGGCAATCGCCACATGTCCATCATGGCCACAGGCATGCATCTGTCCCGGAATTTGCGATCGGTAGGGTGCCTCATTTAATTCCTGCACGGGCAGCCCATCCATATCCGCACGAATGGCTAAGACTTTACCGGGGTGCTGGCCGGGAATCGTCGCCACAACCCCTGTCTCCGCGACACCAACCTCATGGTCAATGCCCCATTCCTGTAAACGATCGTGAATAAATGCTGCGGTCTGATGTTCCTGAAACCCTAATTCTGGATATTGGTGAAATTGTCGCCGCCACCGCACCAACTGTTCTTGTAAAGCAGCAATACTGGGTCTCACGCGAAGCTGAATTTGAGGCGTGGGGTTTAAACTGGGAAAAGAAGTAGTTTGCATGGTCAAATGGAAGCAAATTCCTTTTAGCTTAACCTATGCCTCTGTATAGCATCTTCGCCTTACTGTAGGATAGTCGGAGATTACTAATCTATTGTCTCCACTCAAGTTTTACGGCTACCAACTGAAGGTGGAAGAGTCTGGCGCTCCGCGCCGAACTCTGCCATTAAATTTTTTCGCTTTCAGGGGCAAGCCAGTTTTACCAGCGCAACGGGGGGAGCAGAAAATGCCCTTCCCCACGACTGGGGTTCCTTACTTTGACGACCTCTATAGATCCCTTGGGTTATGCTCGTTTGTACGCATTGTCATGCTGAAAATCCTGTTTGGTCCCCGAATTGTCAGTCTTGTCAGACTCCCCTTCAGCCCAGTACGAACTGTCCCAACTGCGGAGCGTTGATCCTCAAGCGGTTTAATTTTTGTGGGCAATGCGGCACTGATTTGCGTCAAGGGAGTTTAGAACGCTGGCAGGCATCCCCTGTGTCCGAACCCCCTCAACCGGTGGTTCTCAACCTTGAGCCCCCTGACTTAGGTGTAGCAGACTTGAACCTTGACGCAGATTCCACCGCCGTCCAGGCTCCCTTCTCCCCCCATCTGATTCACCTCCGCACCCAAGATCGGTTTCCTCTGCCTCTAGACGATACCGTTCTCTATCTAGGCAAACCCAACGATCGTAATCCTCCGGATATTGATTTATCTCAGTTCCCTGACTCCGATGTTGTTTCCCGGGTTCATGCCCGGATTGTGGTCAAAGCTGGAGATTACTATTTGGAGGATATGGGCAGTTCCAATGGAACCTACCTTAATGATACCGTTTTGACTCCCCATAAGTCCTGTCTCTTAGCCGAAGACGATCGGATTTCCTTGGGGCGAAATAACTTAGTGAGTTTTTCCTTCAACCTTTGACAGACTGCAAGTGTGTTTCCCCTCAGTTCGGGAACTCTGCGTTCTCCCCGGCCGTCCAAGACCACTAATTCAGGATTTTCATGTAATGTGAGATCAGGGCGATCGGCGTGAGGCCGGTCTCACCGATGACCTCACGTTCTTCAGAGAGTCAAGAGGGGCGCAGAGCGCCCCACTCATTTTTTCTGCCCTGTGTAGCAGGCTCGGTCAATTCAGGTTCCATCTTTAGCGAGTAGACTTTAATATGCCCAGTCCCTCCTTCAAGTTCAAGCTCCTGCGTTATCTCATCCTCTGTTTAGGGGTTAGCTCCTCCAGCGTTATGGCCCAAGTGGTGGCGAGCCCGTTGGAAGAAGCTGAAGTCGCACGGGAAGCAGATCCCGCCCTCAGTCTCAACCAGAAGAGTTCTCGCCTGTCTCCCCCCCAACTCACGTTTGCTTATTTGCCAGAAGAGGTGGAGGCGGCGGAGCAAGCTCGTCCCCTGATCGCGGCGGGGAAGAATGACGATCGTGCTGAAAAATCGAATAAGAAGTCGAATAAATCTAACAATAAATCTAATAATAAAGCGAATAAATCAAACAAAAAATCTAAACGATCGAAACAATCTAAACAGTCTAAACAAAATAAAGGCTATTGCCGTGTGCTTTTCCAAGGCAACATGACTAGAGGGGCTGAATTTACCGCTGTTGGCTCCTTTAGTTCTGAAACCCTCATTCAAATTTTTGAGGATGAAACCAGCTTTCGATCGGGAGAAGTGGCTTTACAAACGATCGAATATACTGAGACAAATCAATCTTTAAGCGTCGGCAATCAATTAGGCAGTTTTTCGATCGTTCGGGAACAGACCAGAGAAGAACGGGAGTTAACTTTTCAGTACCTTTCAACAACCGATAGCAACTATACTGATCTGGTAATTAATCAAACCAACAGTACGGGCATTATTACGGGGGTTGCGGATAATGATGATAATGCGTTTATTGTTATTTCTGACTTAAAGGGTGGCAAGAACTGTGGCAAAGCGTTGAAAAAATGTAAGCGGGGTAAAGGCGGGAAAAATAAGGGAGGGAAGTGTGGCACTGTTTTCATTCAGCAGGGGTTTGTCAACAGTGGGAGTTCGCTGGAAACCTTAAGTTGTAGTTCTGAAACGTTATTGCAAGTGTTTGAAGATGAGCGGTTAACCCTCACTGAATTTGATAGTAATACCTTAAAATGGCAGCGTCTCAGTGCCCAATTGTTTCAAGCTCAAACTTGGCGTAGCGTCTTAGGTTTTTCGCGCTTAGGGAATCAAGGCTTTGTGATTAACGTAGATGTGTTAAACAAGCCTCAAACCACCTATGCCAATGCCGTTTACCAAATCTATGCTCAGGTCAAGAACGATTGGAGACTGATTTACAATTCCGTTGGGGCGAGATTAATTGAGGGTAATGCAGGCTCTCGGCGTTTGCCCATAGAGGTTATTAATTTTTCAGATTTAAATTTGAGGGATGTGAATTTAACAACAGCTCCCCTCAAAGCGATCGTTCAGATTCGGTATGATGCACCCGATGAAGGGCGAGATCAGAAAATTAGCTTTGAATTCACAGAAAGCTATCAAAATCTTTTACAAGTTACTCAAGTGACCCAG
>JBEAPM010000425.1:0-4351 GCA_041164445.1 Cyanobacteriota bacterium | reverse complement strand
GATCTCTATGCCCTAGGGATTATCGCCATTGAATGTTTAACGGCAACCCCTCCCCAGGAATGGATCAACGATCCTGAAACCGGAGATCTCCGCTGGCAATCCCTCCTCCCGTCCCAGCCTGGCCATGAGGCTCATTTAGATGAATTTATAGCGTTATTGAGTCGCCTAGTAGAGCGCAGTGCCAGCGATCGTTATCCGTCGGCAGATGCAGCCCTTAAGGTATTTAAAAAGTTCAAAAAATCCTGGAGCATCTCAACCGTTACGTAATTCAAATTGAGCGCCGGATTTGGCAGATAGTGGTGGGCATTCCCGCAGATTTGCAGGGGCAGATCCGGCTCACCCAGGTGCGTTATCACTAAATCTGCGGCAGAAAAATCTTGATTGGCGGTGTAATTATTCACCGTAACGATCGTTCCCAACCCTGCACCCTTGGCCGCGGTTAACCCCACCTGGGAATCTTCAAAAACCAAACAGTCTTCAGGGCTAACCTTGAGTTGTTCTAACACATATTGATAAATATCCGGTGCTGGTTTTTTATGAGCCACAATATCCCCCGCCGCAAGTACCTCAAACCACTGAAAACTCTCAGCAGCGATCGTGCTTTGCAGCAATGTTAAAGCATTGGGTAGGGCACTAGTCGTGGCAATGGCAAGCCGAATTCCCTGATTTTGGGCTTCCTGTAACAGTCGCAAAACCCCCGGTCTTGGTTGGATAGTTCCGGCTTGTAAGATAGCGGCATAGTGGCGACTTTTACGCTGGTGAAGATCAGCAATCCAGTCTTTTGAAAAGGTTTGGGATTGACCCGATTGAAGTGATTCCGCCTGGGGTTCAAGAGGGTCTTGAAGATAATGTTCAAGATAGTGAGCAATTCGTTCTTTACCGCCTCCAATTTCCGTGAGTTCAGCATAGGTCTCCACAGACCAAAACCAGTCTAAACCAACCTCTGCAAAAGCTTGATTAAAGGCTAAACGATGGCCATCCCGTTCCGTTTCCGCCAGGGTACCATCCACATCAAAAATAAGCGCTTTGAGCATAAGATCGAGAAAAATAGAGTAAAGTATGGGCACCTCAGAAAGGCTGACCTTATTCTTTCATAGGTATTAAGGTAAAATCTTCAATATTTGGCTACCAACTTAAGGCGGAAGAGTGCGACGCGGAGCGCCGCACTCTTCCATTAAATTTTTCCGCTTTCAGTGGAAAGCCCAATGTTTCGAGGTACCCACTCCAGGCATTCATGTTATTCATTTCAGTGTAAAGCACGCAACGCACCGTAACCCGTAATATGCTGTCCTCTCTTCACCGATCGCTTTTAGTTTCTTGCCAAGCCCCTCCAGACTCTCCGCTGCACAACCCGTCGATGATTGCGGCAATGGCTCAGGCTGCGCTCCTGCGGGGAGCAAAAGGGGTACGGCTCGATACCCCCGATCATGTTCAAGCTGTCCGTACCTTGCTGCCCGATGCCTTTATTATCGGGCTGTGGAAACAGGAAACGCCCGGCTATTCAGTCTACATCACCCCACAATTTGCCCACGCCGAAGCGATCGCCGCAGCGGGAGCCGATATGATTGCGATCGATGCAACCTTGCGAGACCGTCCCGGTGGTGAAACGGTGGCAGAGTTAATTCACCGGATTCACCAAGACTTGGGAAAAATCGTGATGGCGGATGTCGATACCCTAGAGGCAGCTCAAGCTGCAGCAGCAGCCGGGGCGGATTGGATCGGCACCACCCTCTATGGCTACACAGAAGCCACCGCCACCCAAATTCCCCCAGGCTTTGATCTGCTGGCAAAAATGACCCAATCTCTCTCGGTTCCCTGCATTTGTGAAGGCGGTATCTCCTCACCGGAACTCGCGGCACAAGCCTTGAAATGGGGAGCCTATGCCGTTGTCGTCGGTACGGCCATTACCGGCATCGATCGCCAGGTGCAGCAGTATGCTCAGATTATGGATACCGTTTCCCCAGAAGACTATCATCCCCAAATGCCCATCCTCGGTTACGGAGATGCCCCCTAGGAGATGTCTCGTAGAAGATACCCGTCAACCAGTAAAGGAGTGACAACGTGCAACTTGGAAAAGTCGTCAAATCCGGTTCTCACTGCGATTATCTGGTACAGGTCAACGATCGTTTTGATGTGAATGAACCCCCGCCCCCCGATCGCTACGGCTTTGGGTCTTTTGTGCGTCTCGATCCGCCAGAACTAGGGAGCCATTCCCGCTTTGTGCGATCCCAGCCTTGCCATCCCACAGCGGTCGGTGTGGTCTACAACTCGCAATTAATTAACCCGCAGTTTTCCAATACCGGCCCACGCCTCTCCAGCGATGCCGATCCCCTCTTTACCCCAGACTTAATTGAAGAAACGCGCACACTCCTCAGCGTCGTTCTCATTGGGGAACTCATTCCAGGAGAAGCCGATCATCTCACCCAGCCTCCAATCCCTCAGCCCCTGGAAACCCCAGCCTATTACGGTCGTCAAGGCATTCCCAGAGCGATCGTCCCCATTAATGCGATCGTTTCCATTTTAGGAGAACCAGAAATTCGCCAATTTCATAGCGATCGTTCAGGAAAGCCCCAATTCCGGTATCACAGTTTACTCTTGCGTTATGGTGGAAACTTTGCTAACCATTTAACGGAACAAATCCTACAGGAACTCGTTGACCTGCAAGTCTTTGAGAATGCCGAACAGCGGGCCTTAACCACCCTCTGCCGTGAAATGTCTTGGCGCAACACCCTGAGTTCCCTGCAGTAACCCCTGCCGTAAACTAGGTACACTAAAGAGCCAGAGTGATCAGCGCAGTCTAAAGCACATCAGCTTGGGACTGCGAGACTGTATGTTATGAGGACATAAGCCTCACCATAAGCTCACAACAATAACCAAACCCCTACTCCCTAATCCCTAATCCCTAATCCCTAAACCCTACTCCCTCCCCCCTGTCCCCTACTTCCTCTAACCTCAAATGCCCTTGTTTACCCAGAGCTATTCCCAACGCCTATCCTTGTCTGTTTTTACATTGATTTCCATTTTTGGTACGCTCTTGGTCAATACGCTATCTAATTTTTTTCCCCCGAAAGGTCTTTCCATTGGTGAAATCTCCCGAGAGTTATTTGCAGAGGTCTTAATTACACCGGCAAGTTATGCGTTTTCAATTTGGGGCGTTATTTATATTGGGTTAATTATCTATGGCATTTATCAAGTTCGATCGGATTGTCGGCGCGATCGAATCTTGCAATCCCTAAACATTAAGTTGATTGTGGCCTGTTTTGCTCAAATTGCCTGGGTAATTCTGTTTACATCTCAACAGTTTGGACTCTCTGTCCTAGCGATCGTTATCATTTTAGGCGCGTTAGTCTGGGCGTATCTGTCCATCGGCAAAGCCCGTCAAAGCAATCGTCGCTGGAGTGCGCGTCATTCGCTTCGCAATATTGACATTCCCTTTAGCATTTACTTGGCCTGGATTGCAGTAGCTACGATCGTGAATATTGCCTGTGCCCTAACCGCTGCCCAATGGTCAGGCTGGGGGATTAGCCCTTTAATCTGGACGATCGCTATGCTGGTGATTAGTCTAGCACTAGGTCTTGTGGCACTCTTTCAGCGCCATGATTATGCTTTCGCGGCCGTCATTCTCTGGGCAGAAATTGCCATTGCTGTGCGTCATATTGATACTTTACCTTTAGCCCTCACCGCAGGAATCAGTGCGTTACTATTAGTCGGAGGGATCCTCACCCATAAACGGCCTCGCAGAGGATTGTGATGAAGCATCGAAAAGTTGCCATGATTTTAGCTTTAGTCAGTGGCTTAGCCCCCATTTCTGGCTTTCACAAGTTTTATTTGGGGCAACGACAATGGGGGATTGTTTACCTATTGTTATCCCTATTTCCGCCCACCTTGCCCATTCCTCATATCGCCAGTCTTTTTGAATTAGTCTGGTACTTATTACAGGATTCCGTGGAATTTGATGCCAATTTTAATGGCGGACAACTCTCAGAGCGAAGCGATCGAGTTGATACTTGGACAAATCAAGCTAGTCGGGCTAGTGAAGCGGTTAAAGCGGTAGAAGAGGCAGTGAATAGACTGGAAAAACTGCGCCAAGACGGTCTAATTTCTGAATTAGAATTTGAGGAAAAACGCCGCGTTTTGCTGGATCAAATTCGTTAAATGAATCGGGGCGGAAGCTTTGACACTCCATAATACAAGGCTCTCCACTCTTCCATTCAATTTTTTTGCTTTCTGTGGAAACCCTTGTCGAAGATAAAAACAAAAAAAATGGGCTATCGAGCCAAAGCGAAATTTAAAGGCGTGAAGGACAAGGTATAAAATACTACTCAGAAAAAAAGCCCCAGGATGTCCCCTA
>JBEAPM010000424.1:0-13335 GCA_041164445.1 Cyanobacteriota bacterium | reverse complement strand
ATGCTAGACATGAGCAACGCTTTAGGAGAACCGACCTCTACTTTGGCTGGAGCAATCCTGTCAGGGCAAGTCAGTTCGTAGATTAAAGAATCCCTTGCCTTTAGGCAGGGGAGTGTCAACAATAAGCTTGTCAGACTGCCGAAACGTGCGTCCATATTCTAGAGCTTCAAGAAAAGCTGAGTCATCGGAGATTGAACCCATGAGTCTTTCGAGCCAATTGTCAGAGATAGAATTACTATCAAATTTGTACTGAAGGTTAAAAACTATTTGCTCAAGGCTAATTAACCTTTGTTCAAGTGCGGCTGTGTCTAGCATAGCTTATGGTTTTAAATGGATGACCTTGTAGTGTATTGTAGTAAAAAAACTATCTGTTTTGCGGCTACCAACTTAAGGCGGAAGAGTGCGGTGCTCCGCGCCGCACTCTTCCATTAAATTTTTCCGCTTTCAGTGGAAAGCCTGTTTTGCAAAACCATATACCCTGCAAACACCTAAATTGTTGGCGACGCTGACGGGGTTTGCCGTGAGAGGAGTAAACCCTCAATAGTGGACACGATCGTCTTTAAATAAACGGGTTTTTCCAGATAGTCATTTGCCCCCGCCTCCAGGCACTTTTCCCGATCCCCTGCCATGGCCAGGGCGGTGAGGGCAATAATGGGAACATCGTTGAACTGCTCATTGCGCCGCAGGGTTTGCATCGCCTCAAAACCATCCATTACCGGCATTTGCATATCCATCAAAATACAGTCAGGTTTCTCTTGTTCAGCAAGATGCAGCGCTTCCTGGCCATTCAGAGCCGTGACCACCCGAAAACCGTTGTAGATCAGGTAACGGGAAAAGGTTTCAATATTCGCTTCGTTATCTTCTGCCAACAAAATTAAGGGACAATCGCCCTCTGGAGGGGCTTCAGACTGTTCGGGGGGGACAGCAGGGAAATCCAGAGAGTCCTCCAGTGGATCCTCCTGAAACTGATCTGGCTCCTCTGGATCAGCGATCTCGTCCTGCTGAATCGTCTCTAGTTCTCGAGGTGCGGGAGGAGACTGAAACGACTTGAGGTCAACGGTTGGTAACGATCGCTCTTCCCGTACCGTTCCATTAGATCCTGATCCCTTCGCCCCGGATCCATTCAGCAGCGGAGAAGAGTCCAGTGCAAACTCCCCCAAGGTAACTTCCCCCTTTTGCGCAGCCGCTTTGCAGGGCAAAATAACGGTGAAACAACTGCCTTTCCCTAAGGTACTTTCCACCTTGACTTGCCCTTGATGGGCTTCCACCATCCGCTTGACCAAGGCTAAACCCAACCCAGAACCATAATACTGACGGGTCAGACCGCTCTCAACTTGGTAAAAACTTTGGAAGAGATTGGGCAAGTTTTCCGGGGCAATGCCAATGCCATTATCTTCAATGTCAAATTGAACCTGATCGTCCGGCGTTAACGTAACCGTCAGCCGCACCATCCCCCCTGCGGCGGTAAACTTCACGGCATTACTCAGGAGATTGACCAGAATTTGACGCACTCGCAATTCATCCACTTCAATTTCAATCTCAAGGCTATCAGGGGGTAAGTTCACCTCTAATTCCAGGTGTTTCTCGACAATTAAGGGGTGGATAAAGGCCACACTAGATTCACAAAGCGATCGTAAACTAGTGGAACTGCGATAGATTTGAAATTTGCCCGACTCCACCTTCGCCAAATCAAGAATATCGTTAATCAGTTGGAGTAGATGTTTTCCACTGGTTGCCACCAGTCCAATCCGATCTTTTTGATCCTGTTTTAATTCCCCATAAATGCCCTGTTGCAAACTTTCCGATAATCCTAAAATGGCATTCAAAGGCGTGCGCAATTCGTGGCTCATATTGGCTAAAAATTCGCTCTTGGCCTGATTAGCCTTGTCCGCCAATTGTCTGGCCTTCAAGGATTCTTGCAGTAATTGGGCTTGGTGCAGAGCAACACCTAATTGCGTGGCAATTTGCTGAACAAAATCAACCTCCCAGTCTAGCCACGGACGAGGGGCACAACAGTGGTGAACACACAGCAATCCCCAGAGTTTGTCTTTACAGAGTAAAGGCACAATTAGGTTGGCACGGATCTGGAACTGTTGGAGTAGGGCTAAGTGACAGTCTTGCAGCTTTGCTTCGTAAATATCTGCAACACAATGAATGCAACCTTGCTGATAGCGATCGGCATACTCTTCCCCAAAGCAGCGATCTTCCACTTGGTATGACAAAACAGAAATATATCCCGGTACTACATCTTCCGCGACAAACTCTCCCAGAATATAGCCAGAGTCCACATCAAATTTATAAATAGAAACGCGATCGACCTGCAAAAATCGACGAACTTCCTGAGTTGTTGCCCCAAAGATTTGCTCAAGATTTAAAGACGCTCGAATGCGACTAATCACCCCGGTCAAGGTTTGTTGTTGTTCCAGCATCACCGGGACTTTTTGAGCCTGCTTCTGAGCTTGTTCTAAGAGGGCCCGTTGCTGTAAACCATTCCCCAAATGAGCTGCAATTTGTCGGGTAAAAATCACCTCTGACTCTTTCCAAACATGGGGATGAGAATGTTGGTAAACCCCCAACAATCCCCAGAGTTGTCGTCCAACAAACAAGGGGACAATTAAAAAAGCCCGAATATGAAACTGCTCTAACACTTCAAGGTGACAGTCGGACAGTCCCGCAGTATAAATATCGGGAACGATCGAAATCTCATGCTTGCGGTAGCGTCCCCCCTTGGTCTCCTGCAGGTAGTCATCATTCCAAACATCTCGGGTGGCTAAAACCAGCTTTTCCCAACCGGGATTTACCGCATCACATTCTCGTAGGAATCCGCCGCCCCAATCTGGATCAAACTTATAAATAGACACCCGATCGATGAGCAGGAGTTGCCGCACTTTTTCCGTACTACTACGAAATACATCGAACACATCCTTTCCGGTTTGCAGATCACTCACCACTTCTGCTAAAACTTGCTGCTGCTTGGCAACGTGGCTAGACTCCGCCAATTCAGCAGTACGAATTTTGACCTGTTGTTGCAGATGGGTATTGAGAATATTGACTTCTTCCGCAAGGCGATATTGCCGAATGCCAAGGACAAAGGAGGACTGTAGGGATTTCGCTAAAGAGAGATCAGCACCGCTCCAAGGCACACATTGACCCGCTAGCATTTGTCGCCAGACTGCATAGGATTGTTGCGGCAGAAGCTGACGTTCATCCAGATCGGACTCTGCCTGCCAAACCTTCTCTTCCGCAGGAAGCCCCCGGAAAATCGTTAAGCAACCCATCAGTTTTTGGTTTAAATGCAGGGGAATAATCAAAAGTCCCCGTAAAGCAGTGGCATGAAAACAGGGACTAACGGATCGCAGTAGTGGTTCTTGCCATAGGTTACAAACCCCCCAGATGCCTTGCCAGTGCCAGGAACTTTGCTCGGGCAGTGTGTAAGGATCCTCATCCGCCCCACCTAACAAGGAGGTCTGATTGAGCCTATAGGTAGAGCGCATCCAGTCCACGCTCCACTCTGGAGAAGCATTCGCACTAGACTGAAGATACCGCTGCCAAAGTTGATTTTCTTCCAGGGGACGATCGCCCGGCAGAGGATGGGGCTGAAGACCTGAGGTAAAAACGATCGCAGACCGTTTGACCTGCCGAGTACTCAGTTCTAAAGTAGGTTCAGCACAGAGATAAATGCGGCCTCCATTCCCTTGAAAAATATCAACGGCTTTGTTGAGGGCTTCTTGGAGTCGGATGTCGGGATAGCTGTGGATTAAGGTTTGAATGCTGTTCAGTTGTTCGGCTTGCTGTGCCTGAATACGAGCCTGTTCTAAGAGTTTGGCGTGACCAATAGCACTGATTAATTGATCGACAACCGCTTGGATAAAATCCAGTCTGTCTGACTCAATCTCCAAGGGAGAAGCATGGTGAAAGATCAGTAGCCCCCAAAGGTGCTGATCGGGAGTGAGAGCGGGTAGAAGCCGATCGAGGGGAGTTTGGGCATCTTTCAACACGAGGGGAAAAACCAGGGAGGATTGAACTCCCATGTTTGTCAAGTATTCCCAGTGACAGGGATCCAGCGGACGATAATGAATTTCGGTTTCAGCCTGGTGATCCGGGGGGAAGACCAAAGGACTCAACCCAATGGTGTGCTCTTTCAGATTAACGATGGTACGACAGCGCTTCTGGAGATACAATTCTCGGGCGTAGAGGGGAATATCTTCTGCGGGAAAATGTAAGTGCAAGAGGGAAGGCAATCGATCCCTATTGACGGATTCTGCCACCACAATGCCATGGCCATCGGGCTGAAATTGATACACCTTAATCCGATCGTTGCCCGTGAACAATCGCATTTCTTCGACCGTAGCATCCAGGATTTCGGAAAGATCTAAAGAGGCCCGAATGCGGTTGATGACTTGATAGAGACGATCGTTGTCTTTTGACGCAGCAGCGGGAGTAGTCTGCAGCGATTCCTCCTGAGGGCTTTTACTCGCCTCACTCCTATGCAAAATCTCCATGATCCTTGCCCCCGGTGCAACGACATTACTTTAAAGCAACATTTAAAACAGCATAAACTGACTGTATTACGAATCATCCGATAAATCAGGACGATCGCGGTTGATCTCATCCAATAATTGTTTTTTGGATTCCGTCAGGTTCTGCCACAGCACCTTAATTTCTTGATAAGTCTCTTCTGGGGAGAGCTTTCCGCCAGTCTCTAAAGCACATAGCAAAGAGATGCGCTGGGCAAACTCCTGTAGGTTTGCGTTAAAAACTAACTGCTCTGGCGTAAATTTGCCATAGTAGCGACTAAGGGGAGAAAGGAAGTTCCGCTGTGCTGGAGTTGGGTTAGTATCGGGAAAGCGATCGTTGGAGTCATTCACAGCAGTTAGTAATCTAGACATCTACAATTACAACCCCCAGTTTACTTCAAGCTTGCAAGTTTAAGCTTAGGTTAAGAACTGATTATCCAGTCCACCCATCTACGCCACCAAACTGAACCTGTACTGCGGTTCTGCAGCGCCAGAAAAGCCCGATCAGCCAGATGGGCAGTACAGTCACCGACAGAAAAGGCTACCGCAGCATCAGTACTTATACCCACAACCACTCAAAGGCGGTAATCCCTAACGATCGGGAACGGCATCAGTCTTAACATTTCGTTACATTAGATTCAGTAATACACACAGAGGTATCCGATATGAATAATATTCGGGTCGGCAATTTGTTTGGGATTCCCTTTTATGTGAATCCGTCTTGGTTTCTGGTTCTCGGTTTAGTGACCTTGAATTATGGGTCTGGCTTAGCGGCTCAATTTCCCTTACTACCGGGTGGGGTCGCCTGGCTACTAGGGTTGGGGACGGCTCTCTTGCTCTTTGGGTCTGTTTTAGCCCATGAACTGGGTCATAGTTTTGTAGCCCTCAGTCAAGGCATTGGGGTTCGCTCTATCACCCTCTTTCTGTTTGGCGGGTTAGCAAATTTAGAACGGGAATCCAAAACACCGGCTGGTGCCTTTTGGGTCGCCATCGCTGGGCCCCTCGTCAGTTTAGCCATTGCGATCACCACCACGATCGCGGTTGTCTTTTCGCCCATTTCTGGAGCCCCTGCCGCAATTTTAGGGGTGTTGGCTTCGGTTAACTTTGCCCTCGCCTTCTTTAATTTAATTCCAGGCTTACCCTTAGACGGTGGCAACATTCTCAAAGCGATCGTTTGGAAAATTACGGGCAATCCTTACCGAGGTATGCAGTTTGCGGGACGGGTGGGTCAAGCCTTTGGTTGGTTAGCGATTGCCTCTGGGCTACTGCCCATTCTCTTTGGCGGTGGACTGAGTTTTTGGAACGTCTTAATTGGGTGGTTCCTCCTACAAAATGCCGGACAAGCCGCTCAGTACGGAACAGTACAAAATCAACTGGCGGGTTTAACCGCTGCGGATGCCGTCATTCCCCATAGTCCGATCGTTGATGAAAATCTCAGCCTCCGGGAACTCGTCGATCAATCTATCCTCAGTACCCATCAGTGGCGTAAGTTCTTAGTCACCGATGGCAACCGTCAATTGGTCGGCATGGTCTCGATGAACGATATCAAGGACATTCCCCTGCAGGAGTGGTCTAGACTTTCGGTTAAAGCCATCGTGCAACCCCTGGATCCCGCGTTAATCATCGAAAGCGATCGTCCTCTATCTGAAGTCATTCAGGTTTTAGAAGAACGGCAGATTAGCACCTTATCCGTGGTGCAACGGAATGGAACCTTGATCGGCTTACTGGAAAAGGCCGCGATCGTTCAGTTATTAAATCAACAGATGACTCCCCCATCTCCCGCATAATGCGGTCAGGGTAACGCATCCCCAGTTTGCCCAACGGGATATTCTGCAGAAGCTCATCTTCCGCTACGATAACCAGGATAAGGACTAAGACATCCATGCTGGAGGACTAAGCGTTGACTGCTCAACCGATTCTGTTGAATGCACTAATTTGGGGGCCGTTTCTGGCAGCGGCAATCATCGCTTTCTGGCCAAGCAAACCCAATGCAGCCCGCTTAAGGGTCAGCGCCGGAGTTGTTTCCCTGGCTTTACTGGTAGTAGCGATCGTTTTAGCCTGTTCCTTTAATCCTTTCATACCAGGCTTTCAGGTCGAAACGATCGTCTCTTGGTTACCTCGCTTAGGCTTATCCTACCATCTAGCCCTAGATGGTCTGTCCCTACCGTTACTGCTGCTCAACAGTCTGATCACCGTCTTAGTCATCTATGCCAGTAGTCCCAGCCTATCCCGCCCCCAGTTATATTACAGCTTACTCCTCCTCATTTCCGGTGGCGTTAACGGAGCCTTCTTAGCGCAAGACTTAATTCTCTTTTTCCTCTTTTACGAAGTAGAATTGGTGCCCCTCTTTCTCTTAATCAGTATTTGGGGAGGCACACGGCGTGGCTATGCCGGTACCAAATTTCTCATTTACACCGCTGTCTCTGGAGCCTTAGTTTTTTTAGGATTCATCGGTCTAGTCGCCTTAACCGGCGCAGACTCCTTTGACTACAATCCCACCTTATCCACTCAACTTCCCTTAACCCAGCAAGTGGGTCTTTTAACCATCCTGCTCATTGCCTTTGGCATCAAAGTTCCCATCGTCCCCCTACACACCTGGCTCCCCGATGCCCACGTCGAAGCCTCCACCCCCGTTTCCATGATTTTAGCGGGGGTTCTCCTCAAACTCGGCACCTACGGCATTCTGCGCTTTGGGTTAGGGCTATTTCCCGCAGCTTGGCATCTCTTATCCCCTTGGCTAGCCGCGATCGCCGTCGTCAGTACCCTCTACGGAGCCTTAAATGCGATCGTCCAGCAGGACATGAAAAAACTCGTGGCCTATAGCTCTATTGGTCACATGGGCTACATCATCCTAGCCCTGGCAGCAGGAACCCCCTTAAGTCTATTAGGCTCCGTTGCCCAAATGGTCAGCCACGGTTTAATTTCAGCATTGCTATTCCTCTTAGTGGGCTTTGTTTACAGCCGCACCGGCACCCGGGATCTCAGAGTCCTGCAAGGGTTATTAACCCCCGAACGGGGCCTCCCCTTAGTGGGCAGCTTAATGATCCTCGGCGTAATGGCCAGCAGTGGTTTACCCGGCATGATGGGCTTCATTGCAGAATTTATGATTTTTCGCGGCAGTTTCCTCACCTTTCCCGTCATGACCTTGCTTTGTATGGTGGGGACAGGACTGACCTCCGTGTATTTTCTGCTCCTCGTCAACCGCGCTTTCTTTGGTCGGCTGACAGAGCAATTTGCCCACATGGAGCGAGTTAGACTGTGGGAACATCTGCCGGGTCTCGTCTTAGCCCTCCTCATTGTTCTCTTTGGCATTCAACCCCAATGGTTATCCATGTGGAGTGAAACCACCGTCGCCATCATCAGCCAAGGACTCCCCTCGTAATGTCAATACCGTAAGGGGTTTAGGCTGAATTGATAACCCACCCTGGATGATGTGCCTTGGATAACGCGCCTGAGAAAGAGGAACCCTATTTTCAATTTTTTGAGGGGCTTCAGGTTCAATCCTTAAATTTATTAAATAGTCTGGTCAGTCAGGGGGCAGTCAACCTACAGTGGTCAATGCGTATAAATTACTAGTGTAGGAGTGTTCACCCATGCCTCGGATTATTAACCATGTCAATCAAGGGCTTTTAATTGTTGGGATTGCTATTACCGTAGTAGCGCTGTATCAGCAAAACCTGACCCTGATGATGCAAGCTCTAATCTTGATTGCAGTCGTGCTCAAGGCATTTCTTCCTTAAACCGCCCTAGCCCAAGTAACTTGAAGACTTAAGTTGCTGCATCAAATACTCAAATCGGGCTTTGACTAACTCAAAACGCTTCAAGACTTGCGGACTTAAATCCTCCTCTCGCTGAACTTCCAAAGATGACGACACCTTCATATCGAGTTGACTATGGAGAATACGCATCCGATCGGACACCAGTACCGCTAGAGCATGGTAAAAGTGGGCTCCAAAACTATTATCCAGGAAGAGTTTAGAGGAAAGCTTCGTCCAAGGAATCGCCCATACTAGAGAGTCTTCGAGGGCGATCACATCCGCTGAGGCATTCCGCGAATCAATAAAAGACATTTCGCCCAGTAGATTTCCGGCCCCCACTTGAGCCACTTCGATCGCTTCTTCGCCCCGTTGAATGCGCACGGAAAAAGTTCCCGTAATAATGATATAGAGGGCTTCCGGAGGGCTGCCTTGATAAATTAAGGCATTATTTTTGGTAATCGAACGACGGCGACCGGAAGAGAGCAACCAATCAATATCTCGATCGTCCATTTCCGCTAAAAAGTACAAAGTTTGATACATGAGAAAATGCCCTCTTGTAATCGATATGCCAAGAATCCCGAGGGTCATCGAACCCAGCACGTAAACTGAACGAATCACTCAGGTCAAGGCGAGGTGTTCTAGGGTGCCCCATTGGAGTCTGTGTAACCATTTAAGCTACACCACAGAGAAGACCCCCAGATAATAATCCTCAAGAATCTTAATCTAGCAGGCTATAACGGAAGGCGTTAGCGTGGTCACTCTGCGCCAAATCCCCAAATCCTCAGATCCTCCGATCAAATTTTTCTTTGCTGCAACCCTCGAAAAATTTCAGGTCAACACCTACAGTCGAAAGACCGATCAGCGTCCCCTTTAGCTCCCTCAGCCCCTTCACCAGAAATTCTGAGCACTACCCCTACCCCGCAAAATCCTTGGTATAGCAGGATCCTGACGAGAGACGGGGCCCATTCTTCCCCTTTTATGAGGAGGAGATGTTACAAACTGTTACGGTATGTGATGCAAGTTTACATCATGCCCGACAATAACTCTTGGACAGAGGCTGGGTCGAGCGCAATCCCAGTACTTAGCCAGAAGACGATAGACCGGGTTCAGGTTTCTCGTCTATTTTCATAAACACTGCGCGGAGGAATCCTTTAATGAGTATTGTTTCAAAGTCTATTGTTAGCGCCGATGCTGAGGCCCGTTACCTCAGCCCTGGTGAACTCGATCGTATCAAGTCCTTTGTGAGCAGCGGCGAAGCTCGTCTGCGCATTGCTCAAACCCTCACTGACTCTCGTGAGCGCATCATCAAGCAAGCTGGTGATTCCCTGTTCCAAAAGCGCCCCGATGTCGTTTCCCCCGGTGGTAACGCTTACGGCGAAGAAATGACCGCAACCTGTCTGCGTGACCTGGACTACTACCTGCGTCTCGTTACCTACGGAATCGTTGCTGGTGACGTAACCCCCATCGAAGAAATCGGTATCGTCGGTGTTCGTGAAATGTACAAGTCTTTGGGTACTCCCGTTGACGCAGTTGTAGAAGGTGTTCGTGCCATGAAGAGCGCTAGCCTCTCCCTGCTTTCTGGTGCTGATGCTGACGAAGCTGGCTCCTACTTTGACTACGTAATTGGTGCAATGGGCTAATTACGGGCATCTTGCCTAAACTTTCATTGCCTCGTTTGATTTGATTTTAGATATTCAGTAAGGAACAAAACCAATGCAAGACGCTATTACTTCTGTAATTAATTCCTCCGACGTTCAGGGTAAGTACCTAGATGCGGCATCTTTGGACAAACTCAAGTCCTATTTCGCTAGCGGCGAACTGCGTGTTCGTGCCGCTAACACCATCAGCGCCAATGCTGCTCTGATCGTTAAAGAAGCTGTTGCCAAGTCCCTCCTGTACTCCGACATCACCCGTCCCGGTGGTAACATGTACACCACTCGTCGTTATGCTGCTTGCATCCGCGACCTCGACTACTACCTCCGTTATGCCACCTACGCTATGCTGGCTGGCGACACCTCCATCCTCGAAGAGCGTGTTCTTAACGGTTTGAAAGAAACCTACAACTCCCTGGGTGTACCCATCGGTGCTACCGTTCAATCCATCCAAGCGATGAAAGAAGTTACCGCTAGCCTCGTAGGTGCTGATGCTGGTCGTGAAATGGGCGTTTACTTTGACTACATCTGCTCTGGCTTGAGCTAGGTTAGTTGAAACGCCGCTCAGGCAACGATCGCTTGAACAAGACGATCGATTCTGAGCAACTGGTCTGAATGACTGAGGTCGGTTTGATTTGTGTAGTCGAAACTAGTTTGACTCCACCGGGTGAAACATATCTCAAGCATTCAGACCGCTGTTTTAAGAAAAGCCTCGATTAATTTCAATTTTGGTGTCGAAGAAAATTACTCCCAGACACGATCGAAATTAGTCGCCTTATTCATGGAGATTTTGCGATCATGCGTATGTTCCAAGTGACCGCCTGTGTGCCGAGCCAGACTCGTATTCGCACCCAGCGGGAATTACAAAATACATTTTTTACCAAGTTGGTTCCTTACGATAATTGGTTCAAGGAGCAGCAACGCATCCAAAAGATGGGTGGAAAAATCGTTAAAGTTCGCTTGGCTACTGGCAAAGCCGGTACCAACACGGGTTTGTTGTAAGAGTTCAGCAAGCTTAGAAAGCTACTCATTATTCAGTGAACCCTACTTAAGCGGTATTAACCTCAAGATTGACTGAGAGGAATCTGATTCAGTCTTGAAGTTAATGCCGCTAATTTTTTACCATAAGGATCTCGTTCAGCCCAAGTAGCACGAATGACAACGGATCTGACGTTTTTTACCAATGAACTGGGCGCAACACTGCTCGATCGCTTCAAGCGAACCTTAGCAGATGTTCAGTATTTTGATGTGTTAGTCGGCTATTTCCGCACCAGTGGGTTTTATCAACTGTATGATGCATTGGAAACCGTCGATCGCGTTCGGATCTTAGTGGGTCTTACGGTAGATCAAAAGGCATTTCAATTCATTGAAGTGGCTCAGGCTCAAATGAATCTGGATTTTGAGTCTCATAAGCGGACGAAAGAGCAAATTAAAGCTCAAGTGGCAACAGAAATCGAGCAAGCTCAGGACTCCTATGACACAGATTTTGGTCATTTGTCCTCCGGTCTTGCGTCGGCGTAACTTGTTCCTACTAGACACTGTTCCTATTGTTCGCGTTATTGGAGGAAAAGCAGTATGAAAATCAGAGAAATTGAGATTAAGAATTTTCGCGGCTTTTACAATGCTCATCCGATCGATTTAGGTAGGTCAGGAAAAAACGCTCTAATTTATGGTGAAAATGGTAGTGGCAAGTCTTCTCTCTTTCAAGCTCTGAAACAATTTATAAGTTCTGACCCAAGTGAGGATGGCTATGTAAAACTGACCTGCGATAATGGAAAATCTTATGAGTGGTCAAGTGGTCATAGTTTTAGATCGAAGCGATCGTTTTTGGCCTGTATGGGTTAACTGAAGCTGAACGAGCGATCGTCTGCACGTTTCTAGATATTGCGGAAACGTTAAAAAAATGCTAAAGTTAGACTCCCAGTTTTAATATATTTAACTGAGCACTCACATTTAGTGTGGTTTCTTTAGCGTAGCTTGAAGGGTTAAATCATTGAAATATCCCTTAACTGGGTACCCGTGGCGACCCCTCTGGTATCTAGATATACAACTAAAGCGGAGACGACAGGTAGATCCAGGACTCTCGTGGATCGATCGCTGTGAAGCACCTAGTACCGTCTGACCGATCTGCAACTTGAGGGTTGTTCTTCTCTGGTTTACCAGCCTAGTTTAACCAGAACAACCTGGGTCGGTCAGTCTCTACTCAGAGGCGATCGTGAGGCTCTTCTTAAAATTTTCTCAGTTTCATTCTTACTAATCGATTGCGTTGTGCTTTCGGTGGGTCAGGCGATCGTCGGTTCCTTTCGTAACATTGTGTTGCGGTTTTCTCATCTGACGATGCCGTTTCTCCTCACCCTAGAGAATTTCCAGATTAGTCTTGGCAGCGCTGCGGATCCCATTTCTCACTTGTCCCTGTGTCCTAGACCTGGGGCTGGCGTTTTTGCCGCAAGGATTTCTGTCCCCACAGGATCCCCCCAAGAGCGCAGACTCATCCTGAACTCTATCTAGCGTCCCATAAGGAAAGGGAACACACTGTCAATTGAGACTCTCAGTAGCCTGAACAGAGAATGAAAGCACTCGCCGTTCACGACGTGCAAACTTATTGCCAAAGATTTAAACCGTTAGCCCTATGTCTTTCTGGTGACTGATTCGATCCAGTCCCAGTCGCGTTTCTTGGAGGTTGATCATGTCTCGAATTCTCAATCATCGTATTGCTCCTGCACCCATTCCAGATCATCTAGATGTTGCAGCCCTTGTCGATGGATATTTCACGGCCTATAACTCCGCTCGACTGCGAGAAATTTGTCATTTACTCAGCCGCGAAGTGATGCAGCCCGGTGTGACCGTTGGCTTAAGTTTATCCGGGGCGATGACTCCCGCTGGGATGGGTGGTGCCGCGATCGTTCCCTTGATGCGGGCCGGTTTTGTGGACTACATCATTAGTACTGGGGCGAACCTCTACCATGATATTCATTATGGTTTGGGCATGAGCCTATATGCTAGCCATCCCTTTGTGGATGATGTCAAATTGCGGGAAGAAGGACGGATTCGCATTTACGACATCGTATTTGATTACGACGTACTGCTGGAAACCGATGCCTTTATTCGCAAAGTCTTAACGGCTCCAGACTTCCAGAAACCTATGGGAACCGCAGAATTTCATCACCTATTAGGGCGGTATGTCTGGGAAGCAGAGCAGCGCCTTGGGGTTCAAAACTCCTCTCTACTGGCCACAGCCTATGACTGTGGGATTCCGGTTTATACCTCTTCCCCTGGAGATAGCTCCATTGGCATGAATGTGGCAGCCCTCTCCCTACAAGGGTCGGCGCTGATGATTGATCCCTCCATTGATGTCAATGAAACCGCCGCGATCGTTTATGGGGCTCGTCAATCCGATCTGCCGGGAGT
>JBEAPM010000423.1:0-5794 GCA_041164445.1 Cyanobacteriota bacterium | reverse complement strand
GAATCGTTACGGTATGATCAATCTTTCTGTCACTTCTTTTTACGGCGATCAATGGACTCCTCAACCTCGTTTTCCAAGCCCCCCACGATCGTGATCCTGCATGGGGATCAAACGGGGGAAGAACTCCTCCAGGAAACCCTTCGGGTTTTAGATTCAGATGTGATTGGCCATCATCTTACCTTTCAACATTTTGATCTCAGTCTGCAACAACGACAAGCGACTCAAAATCAGGTGGTGTGGGATGCCGCCCAAGCAACCCGAGAGGCTGGACTAGCCCTCAAGGCGGCCACCATTACCCCTGAGCAGGCGGGGGATGTGGGCAGCCCCAATGCGATTCTGCGGGAGGCCTTGAGTGCCAAGGTCATTTTGCGCACGGGACGACGCATTCCTCGGATTAATCCGATCGCGGGGGTTTATGCTCCAATTTCGGTGGTGCGCATGGCGGTGGATGATGCCTACGGGGCCCAGGAGTGGCGAGATCAACTGGAAGATGGCAATGAGTTGGCCTGGCGGACGACCCGTCTCAACCGGGCCACCTGTCGGTGGGTGGCGGAATTTACGTTTCAGCACGCTCAGCGCCAGGGAGCGAAGGTCTTTGGTGGGCCCAAGTTCACCGTGAGTGCCACCTACGAGGGCATGTTTAAGGAAGAACTGGATGCGGCGGCTCAGCGCTACCCTGACGTGCCCTATCAACCGTTGCTCATTGATGCTACCTTTGCCCTGCTACTGCAAAGTTCTGGCGAGCCTTTAGTGATACCAGCTCTCAATCGGGATGGCGACTTGCTCTCGGATTTAGTGTTGCAACTCTACGGCAGTATTGCTGGGTCAGAAAGTTTAGTGCTGGGGTTTGACAGTGAAACGGGGCAGCCCAACTGCATTATGGCGGAAGCCCCCCACGGTACGGCTCCGGCCCTCTTTGGTAAAAATGTAGCGAACCCGATGGCGATGATCTTGGCGGCAGCAGCCCTACTGGGCTATATCCCCACTCCAGAAGCCTTGGCCAGTAGCCAAGCCATCTATGAAGCGGTTTTTGAAGCGATCGAGGTGGGCTATGCCACCCCGGATCTGGGAGGACATTGTTCGACCTCAGAATTTACCAATGAGGTGATTCGCCGGACTCAAGCCAAACTCTGTAAGCGGAGCCAGATCGCTGGCACGTAGAGAAATAAGGCTACGACCAACGAAACAGCGGCAGAAACGAGAACCGCTCCTGCCGCACAATCTTTAGCAATCTTGGCCAGTTCGTGGTAAGTCTGCTGAACCGCTAAATCCACCACGGATTCGATCGCTGTATTCAAAAGTTCCGTTCCCATGACAAAGCCAATGGTGAGGAGAAGAATGGCAAATTGTTCGGGGCGAAACTGGAGATAGCATCCCAGACAGATTGCGATCGTACCGACAACGGTATGGATTTTGAAGTTTCGCTGGGTCTGGAAAGCGTAATTGACTCCTTGCCAAGCATAACTAAAGCTTTTGTGTAAACTGGCGGCTACTTGCCAGGCATACTGGCGGTTGGGATAACGATTGAGGGCATAGACTTCAGCGGGGGATTGGTTGCGATTGGCTGCTGGCGGTAATCGTAAGGAACGAGCGCTGACGGGTGATCGACGAGAACCAGAAGATTGAAGATTTTGACTCATAACACACCAAAAAATATCAACAAAAAGGGGAGATCCCTTCACGTAAACCGAATCCCAGATTTAAAGGGGAGAAACAGAATCTAGGGCGCGTCATCAGTTAATTCTAGAAGCCTTGCGGTATAAAGGTTACCGCGCCCGCTCCAGCAAACATGGCTAGGGGCTTAAACGACTGCCGTATAAACACTTCAGCGCTAAATGATGACAGCCCCTAGCGCTTCAACCGATTGCTCAACAGACTCAGAAGTTCCAATAGCTTTGGGGGGGACAAGTCCCACGCTTTGAAGAAGCCAAATCTGCTGATCTACCATGCGGTTAAAACTGTCCTCGTCAGGATGATCCCAGCCTAACAAATGTAAGAAGCCATGAACCGCTAGCCAGGATAATTCCACAACTAAGGAATGACCATTTTGCTGGGCTTGGTGCTGTGCCGTCGGAACGGAGATGACAATATCTCCCAGGTAGAACGGCTCTGCAGAATCGTGGGGAAGCAAGGCTTCAGCCCCATCTAAACTAGCAAATGACAGCACATCTGTCGGACGATCGAGGCCACGATAGTCTCGATTGAGCGCCTGCACCTCCTCAACCTGAGCCAACCGTAGGGTTAATTCATAGCTGGGGTGCTGGGCAGGAGAGGGTAAATTCTGCCAGGTGTGCTCTAGCCAACTCTGGTACCAAGACTGCCAGGGAAGCTGATCGAGATCCGGCTTCCCGGCAAGGCTCCCATAATGGTTTTGAACAAGAACGTCCAGATTGGGTACGACCACGGCTGTGCTTCCTGCCTTAACGTGTGAGATAGGATAACCCAATCAAAACCCCGAGGAGCGTGATCGTTGTCAGGAAAAAGTGGCTTAAGGATTTTCCCCGCTTGCGCACCATGTTACGCATGGCCAATTTGACGTAGCTGGCGGATTCCGGAGTTTCGGTGTCCTCGACAGGGGTGGGAACCTCGGTCGAGGGGAGAGCTTCAGTCTTTTGGGACTCGGAGGAGGTCAGGGGCATAGGCGATCGCTGGGACAGATAGGGATAAATTACAATAAGGATAATCCAAGTTTAACAAAACTTAATCTTTTCGTTCTGACTCTATCTTGAAATCCTGAAATCTCCCGCAATTGAAAACCGCCACGGAGTCCGGTGGGCATTTATCCGCCAGGATTGACCTACAGGGAATTGTGATACGGAATTATCCTAACGAAGGATACCCAACGCCATTAGTTATGGTTCAATGACTTTGTTCACGCTGTGTGAAGGATTAAGTGCAAATTTATGAGCATTTTAGATTCCCAGGGTCGTTTGTTTGGGCGGGTCAGTGTCTTGGATATTGCGGCGGGGTTGATCATCATCGTCGTAGCGATCGGTATCTTCCTGATTCCAGGCCAGGGCGGATCCGTTGCCCAGGTTGGGGTAACGACCAAACCCGTGGAAATTGATCTCTGGGCCAGGGGATTAAGTGTTAAGAATCCGGAAACCTTCATCAGTACTCTGCTGGCGGAAGGCAAAACCAATATTATTATTCGCAACCAACCCTACGGTGAAGTGAAAATTTTGGCGGCTGAACCCACACCCCGTTCCGTGGCAGTCCCTCAACCCGATGGTTCCGTTCAATCTTTGCCGGATCCCCGTCCTGAACTGAACTATACGGCGGATCTGTTCGTAACGATCGGAGGGGATGCTCAAATTACTGCCAATGGGCCCGTGTTGGGCAATAGCAAAATGAAGATTGGCACGCCAGTGGAATTAGAAGGCCAGACCTATAACTTCAATGCCAGTGTGATTGAAGTGAGGGTGCTGTAAAACGTTAGAGTGGGTTCGTTGATCTCCACCCTCTCCCACTACGCTCATGGTTTCAACAGGATCCCTCCCGGAACTCCAGGAAAAATTTGCCCCCCAGTTGTCTGAACCAGAGTCCTTGGGGCTGCTGAAGCAAATTCAACAATGTCCGATTTCCGTCCGAGGGCAAACCTTCAGTAGTTCCTATGTTCAGGGCGGAAATTTCAATTCCGATCGTGCTCCAATCCTCTTACTGCATGGGTTTGATAGTTCTTTGTTGGAATTTCGTCGTCTCTTCCCCCGTTTGGCGAAACACCAGGAAACCTGGGTCTTGGATTTATTGGGGTTTGGCTTCTCCGATCGTTCTTCCGGGCTACCCATTAACCCCGACACCATTAATGAACACCTCTACCAGTTTTGGCGCGAACAGTTACAGGAACGATCGCTGATTTTAGTGGGGGCTTCGATGGGGGGGGCAGTGGCTTTAAAGTTTGCCCTGAGTTATCCCCAGGCCGTGAAACAACTCGTATTAATTGCCAGTGCCGGGGTTCAAATGGGGCCCGTCATCGGTAAGTTTTTATTTCCGCCCCTCGATCGCTGGGCCGTTGAGTTTTTACGGCGACCCGATGTGCGTCGCAATATTAGCCGGAATGCCTATGCCGATCCCGATCGCTGGGTGACCGCAGATGCAGAGGTCTGTGCCTCAATGCATTTAGAAATGCCCTACTGGGCCGAAGCCTTAAAAACCTTTACCAAAAGTGGGGGATACCCATCCTTCCGATCGCAATTGCCTCAAGTCCAAGCCCCTACCTTAATTCTCTGGGGACGGAACGATCGGATTTTAGGGACAAAAGACGCGATCGTTTTCCAGACTCAATTACCCAATGCTCAATTGCAGTGGATCGAGGATTCTGGTCATGTTCCCCATTTAGAAAAGCCCGCAGAAACGGCTGAGGGGATTATCAACCTGTGCTAGGGCGCGTCATCAATTAATTCTAGGGAGGACTGAATTTCGTACCTTCAGTTGGACAATTGAATCAGCATATTACAATTTATATATATGGCACTTTTGTGCATTGACTAGAGTGGCGCAGCATCCCAAGATGAACCCGATGGGTCAACGAGTTGAGTTGATAACCTTTATTACGAATAGCTTAAGGGCACCTCGAAAAATCCAAATTTTGCCCGAATACCCACGCAAGATAGGGATTATGGCGGCGTAGCCGACCACCATAATGAATTAAGGTGTCCTTAAATTTCTTTACATCGATCGTTCAAGACAACCACAACTCGGTTAGCTCAAAAAATTCACTAACTGCTAAGCAACGTGGTTTAACTCAGGGCTTGACAGGATTGCCAATAAGATTATCCCTTTCTGCGCCGTGACACTCATCCACTTTTAGGCTAGATTCTACCTGTAAAGATCTCCGCTGTATCCATGCGATCGTTTTTAGGGCATATTCTGGTTATACCTGCACTTAGTATAGGTGTGGTCGTTTGCTCTATTCTCTCTCCCCCTGCCCTTGGGCAAATTGTACCGGATGACACCCTCGGCAGTGAAAGTACGATCGTTCTACCTAATCAAACGGTGAAGGATTTACCGGCAGACCTCATTCAAGGTGGGGCAGCGCGAGGGGCTAACTTATTTCATAGTTTTCTAGAATTTAACGTCAACAGCGGCCAGCGGGTTTATTTTGACAACCCCGGGGGCATCGATCGCATTTTAACGCGAGTGACGGGGCAGACGCTTTCCGACATAGCGGGAACCTTAGGGGTCTTGGGAAATGCCGACCTATTTCTCCTTAATCCCAATGGCATCCTCTTTGGCCCCAATGCAAGTCTAGATGTCAATGGTTCTTTTATTGGCAGTACGGCCGCTAGTGTTCAGTTCAATGGATTTGAGTTTAGTGCAACCACCCCAACTGGACTGCCGATACTGACCCTCAATGTGCCCCTGGGTCTGCAATATGGTCAAAACACTGGCATCATTGAAGCCACGGGAGTGGGCAACCATGTCAGTGGCGGCCCCATCACCATCACTGAAGTGAATGCCCAAGGGGGACTCAGGGTCAAGTCTGGTAAAACCTTGGCCCTGATCGGGGCAGGGCTTGATTTCAACGGAGTTGCCTTGGAAGCACTGGAGGGGCAGATCACCTTGATGGGTGTGGCGGGGCCAGGGAGTGTTCGTCTTACCCCCAATGATCAGGGCTGGACGTTTGCACCCCAGAATCTCACCCCCCAGCCGATCGTAATCAGTGGCGGGAGTTTAGTGAAGGCGAGCAGTGGACTCCATTTCTATGGCTCTGATCTGACCTTAACGGATCAATCCTATATCTTGACGCAGAGGGAAGATACGCCCTCTACCGGTGCAATGTACTTTGACCTTA
>JBEAPM010000422.1:0-18692 GCA_041164445.1 Cyanobacteriota bacterium | reverse complement strand
ACCTCTCGCAGCTTAGGATTAGCGAGAGTTTACTCTTCCCTGGTGGGCTTTGAAGGTCATGAATTTTACTTTTATATACCGCCAGGAGGATGGAACGGTTTAAGCTTCAAAGAGTTACCTTTTTACTTTAAGGGAGCCTTACCCTTGGGGGTTTATTACGGTCAGAAAACCCTGGAAGTAAATCCCCCACTAGACTACGTTATGCAAGCAGAAGATCAGGTTATTCTTTTAGCGGAGGATGACTCCTTAATTGACTTTCATACCGAACCCGTCGTGGTCGCTAGTCAGGGCGAAATCCAGTGTAATGTAGAACGTTTAAAGCGTCACCAAGAAAAACATATGTTAATTGGCTGGAATGATAAATCACCGATCGCTTTGGCGGAATATGCCAAATTTGTCAGCCCCGGTTCAGAGGTGTTGGTAGCGGTGCAAGAAGTGAGTGAAGAGATTCAGGAAGTTTGTGGAAAGTTAGCTCTAAAATATTCAGATTTGAGGATTCGCCTGCAAGAACTCAATCTTATGAGTACCAATGTCTTACGGCGTATGGATCCCGAACTGTATGATAGTATTACGATCTTGTCAGGGCGTGGGGAAAACTCAGAGGAAATTGATGCCCAAACCCTTACGATCCTCCTAGAATTGCGACAACTGTTTAAGGAGATTGAGGAGCAAAATGACAAACCCGTTGAGACGGAACTAATCGCTGAGATCATCAATTCTGATGATACGGAATTGGTGATTAAAGCGGGAGTGAAAGACTTTATTCTCTCCAATCAATTTGTCTCTAAAATTCTTGCCCAGGTTTCTCAAAATCCCTCCGTCATGCGGGTTTACAATCACCTCTTTTCCTCGGAAGGCAGTGAATTATATGTGAAGCCCTTGCATCTGTATTTCCCTAACCCTGAAACTACCTTGGCCTCAGGGATTCGTTTTACGGAATGTATTCGTGCGGCTCAAAATCGGAGTGAACTTTGTTTAGGCGTGATTTTATCCCAGCACTGGAAAGACTCCCATGAAAATTTTGGCATTCGCCTTGCCCCGCAGTTAGATACCGTCTTTCAGCTTAAGGAACACGATAGCTTAATCGTCTTAGCAGAAGATGATACTTGAGGGCTGCCCGAGACAATCCCTCGGTTTGCGTAGAAACAACAACCCTGTTTTGAATTTTGAGTTTTGAGTTTTGAATTTTGAGTGGCTTTCTACTGAAAACGAAAAAATTTCAGGGAAGAGTGCGGTACTCCGGGACGCACTCTTCCCTCTTAAGTTGCTCAACTGCACTGGGAGTGTTAGGGGAGATTTAGCCGGTGATTTCGGATATTGCGCTTAAAATTTGTGGCATTACCCAGGTCGATCAAGCGGTGACGATCGCTTCCTTGGGGGTAGATTATTTAGGCTTTATTTGTGTTCCCACTTCCCCTCGTTATCGAGATCCGGACACCTTTGCCACGATTCGTCAGGAATTATGCACCAGTCTGCCTCAGCCACCCCGTACCGTTGGTGTTTTTGCCAATCTGACGGAGGCGGCATTAAGGGCAGTGCAAGAGAGGGCTCAGTTTGATGTTTTACAGTTGCACGGACAAGAGTCAGGTGCCTTTTGCCAAGGGGTCAAACATCAGTTTCCCCAAGTTCAAGTTTGGAAAGCCTTGCGAATTAGGGATCCGGCGGATTTAGAACAGGTGAAAGACTATGAAGCGATCGTCGATGCAATTTTACTAGATGCCTATCATCCTCAACTCTTGGGAGGGACGGGGCAAACGATCGAGTGGTCTATTTTAGAAAATTTTAAGCCGAAGTGCCCCTGGTTTCTGGCGGGAGGTCTGACCTCTGACAATATCAGCGTGGCCTTGCAACACTTATCGCCCGGCGGTATTGATGTGTCTAGTGGTGTAGAACGATCGCCAGGGGATAAGGATCTGAGCCTCGTCCAGCAGTTGATCACCCAAATGGGAGCTAAACCTTAAAACTCAACTGTTCCCACCGATCGACAATGACATCCGCTTGGTCAATCTGATGGGGTAAACTCCAGCCCCAGAGTACGCCAATCCCCGCCGCTGCCCCCGCTGCTTGAGCCATCGCCATATCTCCCGTCGCATCTCCCACCATCACCACGGCTTCAGGGTTAACCCCAAGACGATCGCACATTTGCCAAAAACAGTCTGGATCAGGTTTCCGGGGCGGAATATCGGCCCCCCGCACCCCATCAACCGTAGCCGTAAGCTGATGATAATCCAGAAATTTCTCAATATTAGGCGTAGTATCTCCAGACACAACCGCCACCTTGACCGGTAGTTGGGCTAACTGCTGAAAACAGTCGGCAACCCCTGGAATGATCGGGGCAAGGGTGTAAAAGGGGGGGAGATTTTCATCCACCGCCTGAAAGGCTTCCTGAGTGATCCTTAAGCACTCAAACCAGGGATAGCCCATGGCCGCCAATTGGCCCGCTGCCCCAAGACGGTTTTCTTCACCACTGCCCACGGGTAATAAACCAGTGGGATCTAATTCCTGAAACTGATCGACAGCACGAAACCCAAAGCAGCGCAAAATAGCCTCTTGCGAGCCCGGAGCCAGAGCATCGATCGCCTTAGCCCGGTCTTGCCCTAAACGTTTGAGGTAATCTTCCGATCGAGATAACGTGCCATCTTTATCAAAAAAAATTGCTTCCACCCCTGGGATCACCAAAGGAAACGATCGCTCTAACCCCTGACATTCAATCCTAATCAAACCGCATTCTCCGTCTTACTGGGGGGGCACCATGACTCATCCTACCTCAAATTAAGTCCAGACCCCTTACAGTAGAGGCATTAGCCGCACCCGTCCCCGTTTTGCAGCTAGATGCTGAAAGCCTTACGGATCAGGACAGTCCGTTGCTCGTGTGCTCAAGTTAACTTTCCGATCGGGGCAGAATCCCGTAGGATACTCCTGTCTTCGATCTTCGGAGAAGAACAGATTTGATCCTTTAATCAGTACTTTTCCATCATGACCTTTTCTCATCTACTTTCTTTTCCTGACGGGCTGTCATCGGGACTCTATCCCACCAGACTGGCTCAATCAGCGGTTTTTTCTGAGGGAGCACTGGATCCCGTCCAGCGGCTTCTAGACTCCTCGCTAACCTTAGGACAAGCCTTAATCTTTTTGGTTGGTGGCTGGATCCTCGGGATGATCCTAGCGTCTTGGACGAAGAAGGGTTTAGAAAAAACCAAGATTGATAATCAAATTGCAAGCTGGATTTTAGCTGACGATAGCCAATCCTTTCCCATTGAAAATTGGATGGCGCGGCTTGTCTTCTGGCTCGTTTTTACCTTTGCGCTGGTTGGTTTTTTAGAAACACTCCAACTCACCGCTGTTTCTCAGCCCCTCAATAGTTTCCTCAACGAAATCCCCGCTATGCACCGCGCCTGCTCAGTGCGGGGCTCTTAATGGTACTAGCGTGGTTGATCGCAACGATCGTTCGCGCCATTCTGGTTAAAGGAATGGAACGCTTTAAGCTAGACGATCAATTGTCGGAACAGATCGGGGGAGAGTCTGGATCAGGAGCATTGCCCGTGAATGAAACCCTCGGCAATGTTCTCTATTGGTTTATTCTCCTCTTCTTTCTGCCCTTCGTTTTAGATGCCCTGGAATTACAGGGACCGCTTGGCCCCGTTCAAAACCTTGTTGACGATCTCCTCTCTGCCCTCCCCCAAATCTTTAAGGCCATCATTGTGGCCTTTATTGGCTGGGGCGTTGCCACCCTCGTCCAAACGATCGTGACCAAGTTCCTCAAAGCCGCCGGAGTGGATCAATTTGGCACCCAGGTGGGTCTAGGTGGAGCAGAAGGCGAACTATCCTTATCGGATCTATGCGGTACCCTGATCTATACCGTCATTTTGGTCGTCACGGGCATTTCCGCCCTGGATGAGCTGCAAATTGCGGCGATTTCCGATCCAGCGGTGACCATGCTGGAGCAAATTCTGCTGGCGATTCCCCTGGTTCTCAAAGCCGGGATCATTCTTGCCATCGCCTTTTACATCGCTCGTTTCCTCGTGGCAAACTTAGTCACCAGCCTACTGCGGGGCTTAGGATTTGATAACGTTTTAAGTTGGCTGGGAGTCCAGGCCACCTTTACCACTCAGACCTTAGATAGCCTGGAAATACCAGCGGATTCTGAAACCGCCTCTCCGCAAAAAACCCCTTCGGAAATTGCCGGAATCGTAGCGGGCGTTGGAGTCATGTTATTTGGCGCAGTCGCTGCAGTGGATGCGTTGCAATTTAATGCCCTCACGGAAATTGTCTCCGGTTTAATTGAAATTAGTGGACGCATTTTAGTGGGGGTTGTCATCCTGGGCATTGGGCTATATTTGTCCAATCTAGCCTTCCGCTTAATCAGTATGCCCGGCAGCCGCCAAAGCCGTTTTCTGGCTCAAGCTGCTCGCGTCTCCATTTTGGTCTTAGTTATTGCTATGGCTTTACAGCAAATGGGCGTTGCCACTAACATTGTTAACCTAGCCTTTGGCTTAATTACCGGTGGCATTGCTGTTGCGATCGCTCTGGCTTTTGGCTTAGGGGGGCGTGAAGTGGCAGCAGAACAACTGCGGGAATGGTTAACCGCGTTCAAACAACCTTAGGGTAACAGACTCGATCTTTCTCTAGATTTCTAGATCTAACCCCTAATCCCCTGGGCTATCCCCTTAAGGCAGAAGGGTGCGGTGCTTTGCGCCGCACTCTTCCATCGTCTTCCGGGCTCCAAACTTCAGCGTCATGCCAGCCTTCCTTAGATTTGCTCGTTACCTATGGCTTCTTCTCCTCTCTCCCGATCGACCCAACGTCGCTTACTCAAGTTAGCCCTTCAACCGAATAGTATTTGGGAAGGCGATCGTTTGTCCCTGAACTTCCGCGATCCAGGGGGGGCAACGGAGGATTTAGAAGAAAATCGAGATTGTATCCTTTGGGTGGATGGCATTCATGGCGTAGTGCGGGCCATGGATTTAGTACCAGCCTCAACCGGCCAAGAAGCGATCGTCCGGACATTATTGCAGGCCATGGAACAACCCATGGACACCCCAAATCAAATTTCGCGCCCAGCCCGACCCAAGAAAATTGTCGTCCGCAGTCGGGAACTCCAATTTTTCCTCCGGGGAGTTTTGCAAGGCTTAGATACGGCGGTGGAATATCAGCCCGAACTGCCCCTCATTGACGAATTTTTCAGTGGTTTGCAGCAGATGATGAGCAACCGGGTGCCCCCGATTCCCCCGGAATATGCCGATGCCTTAGAAGATGCCTCCCATCGGTTATGGCAATTAGCCCCCTGGAAAGATCTATACGACCACCAGATCATTCGCATTAATTTGCCAGATTTAGAGGAACAGCCCGAGTTATACGTCTCGGTATTGGGCAATTTGGGGATGGAATTCGGAATCTTGTTCTACCGCTCCCTAGACTCCCTCAAACTATTTCGCCAAACGATCGCCGACGCGGATCATCCCCAGGAAGCCTTTTTTCGCCAAGATTGCCATTATGTGACCTTCAATCGTCCCCTGGACTTGGAGGTTACTCCCCCTAGTCCTCCCGTTTCCTTAGACTGGGAAGACTTAGAGGTAGAATTTGGCTCTATCCATCCCATGGAAGGCATGCAGGCGCACCTGGGAGAGGAAGAAGCCCAAACGGTACTCCTCGCGCTAGAAGCATTGATGCGCTTTGTGAGCAAGCACCGTCAATCCCTGAAAAATCATCGATTTCCCGCCTTACAAAGCAAGTTTAAGCTCTCTTTTCCAGAGGTTTTACCCCCGAAATTGGCCAAAGTCTCGGTGAGCGTTGCCACCGAACCCGAAATTGCTGAACAGCTTTTAGCCTTGACAGATTTCGATGACGATGACGACGATTATGATGATGATGAGGATTTCGACTTAGATGATCTAGATTTTCGATCGCTTTTGGAGCAGATGGGTATAACCACCTCCTTCATTCCCATCGAAGATGACCTGATTCCCGATGGCTCTCTGATTACGATGGTAGGGATGTCCTGGGACATGTATCAAGTTTTGCAAGAATTGGCACACTGCAAAGTTATCGGTCCAAGGGATCTTCCCGAAGACGCTGATTTGCCCGCGATCGTAGTGCAGACCACTCGTCCCAAAGCAAAAACCCTCTTGGCAGAGATTGAAGCCGCCGGTGGCCTCGCTGGAGTTACCTTTACGAAAGACTCCGAAGACTGTGAAATCGGAATTTTAAAGTTGAAGAACGGGGAGATGAAACTGTTAAACAGTTATGATTTGGACAATCCGGTTTACCAAAAATTACGCCAGCGTTGGAAGCAGCAAGTGACTCTGAGCAAAGGGCTGTGTGGCTTAGTTATCACCGATGGGATTACGGGGAAGCGCCGGGGACAGATACCGGGAGTGAGGGATGTCATGATGTTGCTAACCGCACCCTATATTGAGATGGGGGGATTTCTCTATTGAACTTAAGGCGGCAGGTATCATCTTCTGCCTGATTAAGCCTTAATTTGCCCTATTTCAAGACTACGGGGAACCCTATGGCTCAGACCGCATCGGCTGAAAAATTATCTTTATCTACCAAACTGGCCTTTGGAGCCGGAGACTGGGGAACAGCATTAACTGCAAATTTACAACTCTTCAGTCTGTTGTATTTTTTTACCAATGTCGCAGGTCTCAATCCAGCCTTGGCGGGCTACGTGTTACTGACGGGCAAGATCTGGGATGCCATTAACGACCCTCTAATGGGTGTTTTAAGCGATCGTACCCGCAATGCCCGGTGGGGACGGCGCTATCCCTGGATGTTATGGGGAGCCATTCCCTTGGGAGTCTCCTTTTTCCTCCTCTGGGTCATTCCAACGGATCGTCCAGGTTTGCTCTTTGTTTACTACGTCATCGTTTCCCTGGTTTTTAACACCGCCTTTACCATGGTCAACCTGCCCTACAGTACCTTGACCACAGAACTCACCTCCGACTACGACGAACGCACCAGCCTCAATAGTTTTCGCTTTTTCTTTTCCATTGGTGGCAGTATTTTTTCCTTGCTCTTACTGAGTATTGCCAGTCAGTTGATTCCCAATCAAAGGGATTTATATTTCACCCTGGGTTGGCTTTCTGCGGTCATTGCCATTCTGCCGATTTATTGGTGTATCTGGGGGACGAAGGAGCGAACCCTCAGCCGTCCTCAAGATTTTGATACTGAAAATACAATCCCTTTTTGGCAACAGGTTCAAATTGCCTTTAGTAATCGTCCCTTTTTATTAGTCATTGGTATCTATCTCTGCTCCTGGATGGCCCTGCAATTTACCGCGACGGTCATTCCTTATTTTGTCGTCTCTTGGATGCGGATGCCGGAATCGGCCTGGCCCACCGTTGCCCTGACGGTGCAGTCTACCGCAATGGTCACCCTCTTTATCTGGACAAAGGTGAGTGAACGTTTTGGTAAAAAAGTGGTCTATTTTCTGGGCATGGGCCTGTGGATCATTGCGCAGGGTGGGCTTTTCTTTATGCAACCGGGTCAAGTGGGCTTGCTCTATAGCTTAGCGATCGTTGCGGGGTGTGGGGTTTCCACGGGTTATCTGGTGCCCTGGTCAATGTTGCCGGATGTGGTGGATTTAGACGAGTTAAATACGGGGCAGCGTCGGGAAGGTATTTTTTATTCCTTCATGGTTTTACTCCAAAAACTCTCCCTTGCGATTGCCTTAGCGGGATTAGGCCAAGGGTTAAGCTGGGCCGGGTTTGTGCAATCAGAGGCAGGCAGTGCAGCCCCCGTACAACCCGACTCTGCCCTCTGGGTCATCCGCTTTGTCATTGGCCCCGTTCCCACCGTGTTTCTAGCGATCGGTTTAGTCTTAGCCTATCTTTATCCCATCAGCCGAGAACTGCATAGTGAAATTCTGCTCAAACTACGGGAACGTCATCAGTTACTTCACCCGGACTAGGAACCCTTAAGTTGCTCGATCCCTAGGGCTACAGTGCGTTTCCCATCAACACAAAAGCAGCCCAGTCCGTGGGATCGTCATAGATTTTCATGGTACTGAGCATCGCTTGGCGCAGAGCCGCTGCCTTGTCGGGGTTTTGTTGTAGCGCGTTGTAAAATGCCACCATTAAATCTGCAGTGGGCGCATCGGGAACGGCCCAGAGGGAAACAATAACATTGGGAACCCCCGCCGCCATAAAGGAGCGGGATAGACCAATCACCCCATCCCCGGTAATGTTCCCTTTGCCAGTATTGCAGGCACTCAGGACTACCAGATCCGCCTGCAGGTCTAAGTCGAGAATTTCATTGGCCGTTAAGAGTCCATCGGGAGCAGAAAAGTCCCCTTGATACTCCACTTCTGGTGCCAGAGCGATCGCACCGGGAACCACCATATCGAGGTACTGTAGTTCATCAATGAGTCCGTGGGTGGCAAGGTGAATCAGATCCGCTTGGGGCATTTGTTTGACAATCGTACTTTCTAGGGCCTCATCTTCAATCAAGGGCGTGGTCTTCAGGATCTCAGCGATCGTTTTGGCTTCTGTCCCCGCTCCGGGTAAGGGAGACAGGGGCACGGGGACTGAGCCCAGTTCCGGTGGTAGGGCGGGCATGGTGGGATTGCCGACAATGAGGGGGCGACGGGGGGCAAACTGAGCCGATCGCGCATCACCCTGCTGGAGTTGTAAAACCTGCAGTGCTGGCACCACACTGATGGTGTACTCCTCAATCAGACGTTTGCCGGAAGCGGTGGGGAGGGCGGCAAAGGGAATGAGAAAGAGACTGCGGTGAGGCACTAAAATTAATCGCGCTCCGGTTTCCTGGGGCAGTAGGTCGGCAATGGGAGCAATCAAGAGATCCGCACTGCGTTGGTAATTGGCTTCTAACTGTTGCCGCCGTAATTGCTCAGAAAGACTCAGATTCCCCTGGGGCGCAAAGGCCGTTACCCCCTGGGTCGTTTGTTCGCGGGTGGCCACCACTAGGGTTTCCACCGGTCTCGTAATCCGCAAGCCTCGACTGGGGCTATTTCCACCGTTTTCCCCTGAAGAATTTTGCTCTGCCGAGAGGGCTGTGGTGCGTAGGTTCACCACGCCATTGGGTTGAATTACCCAAATTAAAAGCCGATCGTCTCCCTTGGGGCTAGAGAGGATCGAATATTCCACCAAGGTTGCCTGTTGCTCCTGCGCAAGGCGGCGAATGTCTTCTATACGTGGCGGAGCAAGCTGTTGGAACTGCTCACTGGTTTGTCCCCCCAAACGATTGGCCAACAGTTCCACAAAGGCCCGCGCCCGCCCCTGTTCCGACACGGCTAAGGCCGCTTCAATTTTATTCTGCTCCACTAAGGCTTCCTGCAGGCGTTCGTAGGTGACACTTTGGGTTTCAAAGAGGGCAACCTTACTTTCATCCGTTAAACCTGGTCGCAGGGTCTCCCAAATTTCCACGGACTTAAGGAGGGCATCCGTTGCCTCAGACCAGCGCTGCAACTCCACCAGAGTATCCCCCAGATTGTGCCAGGTTAACCCAGCCCCGGGCTGGTTCCCCGTGCGATCGTAAATGGCGAGGGCTTGCCGGTAAAATTCCAAGGCTTGAGCGCGATCGTTCTGGGCGCGGTAAGCATCCCCCAAATGACTGAGGGCCGTGGCTTCCCCTGAAAAGTCCTGAAGCGATCGAGAGAGTTCCAGAGACTGTTCTAGGGAAGCAATCCCCGCTTGCACGAGCCCGAGCCGGGTGTAGGTGACTCCTTGGGTATCTAAACTGCGTCGCTCTCCTCCCCGTTTGGCCGGGTACTCATCGGGAATGATTTGGTAGAGTTCCAGGGATTTTTCGATGGAGCGGCGGGCCGCTTCCGAGTCCCCTTTTTTGTTTTGCAATACCGCCAGTTGGTTGTACAGCACCGCTTGATCTAGAGGCAATTTATAGATTCCCCCTTCCAGAGGAATGCCACCGGAACGCTCCTGTTCCGCTAAGTTTGCCAGGGCTTGTTCTAAATAATCCTCTGCTTGATCGTACTGTCCTAAGCGATCGTAGGCTTCCCCGAGGCGAATTAAACTCAGTCCTACACCGGGGAAATCCTGGAGTTGTTGCCGGAGTGCCAACGCCTGCTCCGAGAGGGATAGAGAGCGGGCAAACTGTCCCAGGTTCAAGGCCGAATCAGCCATCCGTTGCAGCGCATCTCCGACTCGTTGCTGATCCTGCCCGTCCTGGTAAATCTGCAGAGCGTCCTGAAAGGCAGTAAACGCTGCTTGAAACTGCCCTTGGTCAAAGAAATCTTCCCCCGCCGCAAAGCGATCGGCCCCATCATCCGAGAAAATGCAAGTGGTGGTGGGTTCTACTGGGCAAACCTTCTGGCGGAGAGGATTCGCCATCGCCTGCAAACTATTCAGGTTGGTCAGCGTTGCCAGAGGACTCAGATTCTCAATCCGATTGTTATCCAGCACCAAATAGCCCATTTGAGTCATCCCAGCCAAGGGGGAAACATCCGTAACCTGATTCCCCGCCAGGAGCAAAAATTGTAGTTGCGTTAACCCCTGTAACGGCCGCAGATCCCGCACCTGATTAAAACTTAAATCCAAACCCTTCAAGTTTGGCAAACTGCTGAGGGGCGTAATATCCGTCAACCCCTGGTTAATCAGCACCAACACCCCAGGATAATTCTCCAATAGTTGACTGGCCGGACCACAATCCGTAGTCCCGGCCTGAGCCAGCAGTGCCTCCACCGTGAGTTGCTGTGCCTCCGACAACCGATCCCGTTCCTGACACCAAGTTTGAAACGATCGCCCTTGGGCTAGTGCCGGAACCGATAAGCAAAGCGATCCCAACAGTCCCAGACTAATTCCCCGACTGAAGAGACTCAAACGATCGTGGTGTAGTCTAAGCATGGGTAATACCTTCAGGACAGAACATCAGTGTCAAGGGATAAGGTTATGGTACCGGATTCTCAGGGGGAAACTTCAGGATTTGGAATTCTCTGAGCGATCGGAATCACTAAAGTTAAAGGCTTTCTATAAACACTTCAGCGCTAAATGATGACAGCCTAGACGACTCAAAGCCCTAGGTTCGCCCCTCTTACCCTGAGGAATTGCTCTTGGCTTACTGCTCAATCGCAGTTAAAATACGGACTTTTGCCGTGTTGACCCGCCATTAGTCAAAATGGTCAAAATGAGAATTGCTGCTATGAACAGTTTGCCCCTGCGTTTAGTGATTGGCTATGGTAATACCATTCGTCAGGATGATGGGATTGGCTATCGCTTGGCGGAGCGCTTAACGGATCAGCCTCCAACCTTAAGCTTTTGCCGATTCAAGGCGATCGCCGTACATCAACTGACCCCGGATTTAGTGGCGGAAGTGACTGAGGCAACAGAGGTTATTTTTGTCGATATGGTACCGGCTGATCAGATGGCAAAATTGATAGATAATGCCATCAGTACGCCCTCAGTACAGCTTCAGCGCCTCAGACCTGGCCAACAGTCAACCTTGGGCCACATGAGTAATCCCCAGAGTATTTTGCAGCTTAGCGATCGTCTTTTTGGTAAAGCGCCCCAGGGGTATTGGCTACTGATTCCAGGAGAATGGTGTGATCTGGGGGAGGAGTTATCGCCCTTAGCGCAGGCGGGATTTACCCAGGCTTTAGCGATCGTGCAAGCACCAAATTTAGAAACGTTCTCTCCTTAAGGCGGTTCATGATTATTTCTGTGTCTCATCTTGATCCTGCTTTTTTACCCAACTCCGCTTTACATGAAGCGGTTACGCTACTGAACCAAGCCCTGGCGGAACCAGAGGCTTTACCCCTGCTGTGTCCGGAAACGGGGATTGGAGAACTCGCCACCCTACAGCAGCTTGCCCCCCACGTACTGGGGGGTGGGGCCCGTCTGGATGCGCCCCAAGTGCTTGCCCACATGGATCCCCCGACTCCGTGGATTACGTGGGCGATGGCGTTGTGGAATGCTCGCTTAAATCAAAATCTTTTACACCCTTCGACGGCTCCCTTTGCACTGGAGGCAGAGCACCGGGTATTGGCATGGTTAACTCCTTTTTTTGCGATGAATGGAGGACATTTCTGTTCCGGATCCACCCTGGCAAATCTCACGGCTTTATGGGCGGCGCGGGATGCCTGCGGCGTTACGGAGGTCATTGCTTCGGAGGCGGCCCATTTCAGTATTCCTAAAGCGGCAAAGATTCTCGGCTTGCCCTATGGTGCTATTCCCACCAATGCCAAGGGTGAACTGGAGGTGAATCATCTCACCCCCGATCGCTTAAGGAATGCTTGTTTGGTGCTCACGGCAGGAACCACCGCTACGGGAGCGATCGATCCGCTGGAGTGGGCAGGGTTAGCCAAGTGGACTCATGTGGATGCGGCGTGGGCGGGGCCGCTGCGCCTCAGTCCTCGCTATGCGGGACTGTTGCAGGGCATTGAAAAGGCGGATTCTCTAAATCTCTCTGCCCATAAATGGTTTTTTCAACCCAAGGAATCGGCGATCGTTCTCTTCCGTCAGCCGGAGCTTGCCCAGGAGGCTCTCAGCTTTGGGGGAAGTTATTTAGCCACAGCCAATGTGGGGCTGCAAGGTTCACGGGGAGCAGCGGCAATTCCCCTCTTGGCAACGCTGCTAGCCTGGGGACGGCAGGGCATGGCGGAGCGCATTGAAGCCACGATGGCCATGGCAGATCAACTCGCGGCTGCTCTTGCTCAAGACGATCGCTTTGTCCTCTGGGGAGAGCCAAAGACCGGAATTACAGTATTTCGGCCCCGGTACGTCTCGACGGAGGAGCTTTATCGCCACTTACCGCCCGGTACGTTGTCTACCTGTGTTGTGGATCAGCACACCTGGTTGCGATCGGTTGCGATTAATCCCTTGGCGGATGTTGCGCAAATTCTGGCAACCCTGGAGACGATCGAAGGGGGGCTACCAACTTAAGGCGGAAGAGTGTGGCGCTCTTCCGTTAAATCTTTTCGCTTTCAGTGGAAAGCCAAATAGAAGAGTATTGTATAATCTCACTTCCGGTAATATCGAGTCGAGCTTGATGATCTACAACGGGCAGTGCTGTCCTAAATTTCTGAATTGAGTAGGCTTCTATCCTAGGGTTTTATTATGTTTTGGGCGGATCAAATTGCAGCAGAGTCTAGCGATCGTGAACATGTGGTCAATGATTCTAAGACTCCTTCCGGCAGAGTCCATGTCGGCTCCTTGCGAGGAGTGGTCATTCATGATGTCATTTATCGCGCCCTCAAGCAGGCGGGTAAACCCGTGCGGTTTCTCTATGGGGTGGATGACTACGATGCCCTGGATACGGTGCCCCATTACCTCGATGCTGTGCAATTTAGTCCTTACCTGGGCTATCCCCTCTGTAATGTGCCCTCCCCCCAGGAAGCGGGACGATCGGAAGCGAGTGATTACGCCAAGTATTTTATGGGGGAATTCCTAGAGGTTTTTGAAGCCTTGGGGGTTCAACCACAGATTTATTATTTACGGGATTTATATCGATCGGGACAGTTAAATGAGTCCATCGATCTCTTTCTCCAAAATGCCCATTTAGTCCGAGAAGTTTATCTTAAAGTTAGCAAGTCTCAACGATCGGAAAACTGGTATCCCTTCCAGGTGATTTGTGAAAACTGTGGCAAAATTGCCACCACGACGGTCTCTGACTATAACGGCAAAGAAGTCTTTTATGCCTGTCAACCGGATGGGGTAGATTGGGTTAAAGGGTGCGGTCATTCGGGTTGGATTTCGCCCTTTGATGGTCGTGGTAAATTGCCCTGGAAGGTGGAGTGGGTAGCAAAATGGAAACTGTTAGGGATCAGCATTGAGTTAGCCGGGAAAGATCATTCCCAGAAGGGCGGATCTCGGGATGTTGCCAATGGGCTTTGCCGTCGAATTTTACGCCAAGAGCCTCCTTTTCATTCTCCCTACGAATTCATTTTAGTCAATGGCACAAAGATGAGTTCTTCTAAAGGGGTGGGTTCTAGTGCCCAGGAAATTTCCTCCCTATTGCCACCGGAATTATTACGCTTTTTGATGTTGCGGACTCGTCCCAAGTCCGTCATTAATTTTTCCCCTAATTATGAGACGATTACCCGGCTCTTCCGAGATTACGATACCCTGATTCAAAAATTTCAGGAGGGCAATACGGATGAGTTATCAGAAGAACTCATGCCCCTGTTCTATGCTCAACTCGGAGAAGAGATTCAGCCCTATCAACCCTTTGACTTTGCCACCCTCATTTCCTTGCTGCAAATTCCCCATTTAGACATTCGCTCGGAAGTGGTGAGCCGTACTGCTAGTCCTTTAAGCGATCGAGATTGGCAAGTGATTGATCAACGTTTGCAAACGGCTCAGCAATGGCTAGATACCTATGCAGACGAAGAAGAAAAGCTAGTGCTTTACCTAGATGAAATTCCACCTCAGGTAGAGCGCTTAACGCCGGAGCAACTGGAGTACTTAGCGATCGTTTCGGAGCGATTAAGGGCCCTAGACGGCTGGGATGCAGAAACCTTACAAACGACTTTATTTGCCATTACCAAGGAAATAAATCTTAAACAACCCATTGCCTTTCAGGCGATTTACCTTGCCTTTTTAGGGAAAGATCGGGGACCGAAAGCGGGCTCTCTCTTCTCCTATCTCGATCGAGAGTTTGTCTGCGATCGTTTACGGTCTGTCTGTCAAAATGCTAGCCACCCATAACCTCTCTCTGGGTTATCCTCAAGCCATTATTATTGAAGCCCTCAACCTGGCCATTCCCCCTGGCAAAATTACAGCGATCGTGGGGGCAAATGGTTGTGGCAAGTCTACCTTATTACGGGGACTTGCACGGCTATTGCACCCTCGTCATGGAGTCATTTATCTAGAGGGTAAATCCTTAGCAGAATACTCCACCAAAACGATCGCTAAATCCCTGGGGATTCTCTTACAGAACACTAGCGCCCCTGAAGGCTTAACCGTTAAAGAATTGGTCAAACAGGGGCGTTATCCTCACCAAAGTTGGTTGCAGTCCTGGGGCGCAGTAGACGAAGAGTGGGTGCAACAAGCCTTACAGATGACTAACCTTAAAGATCTCAGCGATCGAACCTTAGAAACCTTATCCGGAGGGCAACGCCAGCGGGCTTGGATTGCGCTCCTGTTAGCGCAAAATCCTAAACTATTACTTTTGGATGAACCGACAACTTTTCTGGATATTGCCCATCAAGTTGAAATTCTCGATTTGCTCTATTTCTTAAATCGACAACAGGAGAGAACGATCGTTATGGTACTGCACGATCTCAACCAAGCCTGTCGTTATGCCGATTGTTTAATTGCCCTCAAGGATGGACAGGTCTTAGCAATGGGAGAGCCGAAAGCGATCGTCAATGTGGCGTTAGTACAACAAGTATTTAACTTAACCTGTCAGATCTATCCCGACCCACTGACGGGAACGCCCCTTTGTCTTCCCGTTTCTCAATGTTTGCAATCTAAAATCTAAACTTGGCCGCTAAATTTATACTTAATCGATCGTCTGTCATCCATATCCCAAAAACGATCGCTCTTAAAGCATAATAAGCTTGAGCTTTTTGGGTTTCGTATCTCAACCCAACCTACGGCGAGACGATCGCACTTAACCTAAACGATCGTCCAACAATCTACCCGGACTGAACAACGAAGCTAATAATCTTTGCTTACCCAATCTCAAACCGAAACAGGCAACTTAGACGGACTTCGCATTTTGGCATAACGGCTTAGCTGAGCGGCGGCAGACAACCTTGGCATCACACCGAGATCTCCCGTCCGTCCGCTCCAGCGCGTTGTTATGCTGCGGTGGGCTAGGGAGTTTTGAAGGGGTTGACAATTTTTAGATCATCAATGACTGAGTATCCAAAGTCTTCTGTGTAGAGGGTTTGAACATTTACCTCTAAGCAAGCAGCCACCACCATTGAGTCCCAATGGGATAGACTGAAGCGGCTCATCAATTCTTCAGCGCGATCAATTACAGTCCAGTTTGGTAAGGCAGTGTGCCAAACCTGTTGCAAGTCTCGAATATATTGGTACGCCTGTGCTCTGCTATAACCCAATGGCTCTAGCTTACGGCTTGCTGCCAAGTACTCACACGCAACTTGCCAGACCAAAACTCCGTCTGTCAATGAAGATACTAGGGAAGCTGCTATTGCCTGTTTAGCAGGATCACGGGGATCATTAACGTAAATCAGGATATTCGTGTCAACGGCGTTCATGCAACATATCCCGTGTAAAACGAGGAGCATTAGAGGGAATCGGGTTTTGTTGCATTCGCTCAACAAGTAGCTTTAGAAAATTCTGTCTAACAGCAATGTCAGTAATCCTGGGTGGAGCAACTTGGGCTGATTGCACAAAAAGCTCAACTTCAATGCCTTCAGGCAAATTACAGGCCGTTTGAAGAATAAATGTACCACTATGGTAAACCGCTTTTAAGGCTTGGGGCATCAGAAGACTCCATAATTTCAAGCGCATCAGAAGTAGATGACTACTACTGTTTTACAGTATAGCCTAGCCTTTACAGGCTCTGGTTCTGCAAGAATCTAGAGCAGCAAGCCATGAAGCAAGTTTATTTACTCACATGATCGCTAAAACAAATTCACCCTCATTAACAGACTGGTTAATTGAAACATGAAAAACCAATCCATCTCTGTCTGAATGAATATTTTTAACGGTAGGGAACTCCTCTGACTTATCAAAGCTCAAAACTTGATAGAGAAGATCCCCCTGCTGAACCGGAGTGCCAAGAGCTACTCTGGATTGAACCATGCCACCTACAGGAGACCAGTATTTTTCAACTTGGCTTAAGGGTCTAAAACTCATGTTGAGTTGCATTAATTTTTCTGGGGGCAGGCTTTCTATATTGAGAATCCCTTTTTGAACTAGGTAGTTCTTAACTCCGCAAACTCCCTTAGAAACTGAGTTTGGATTCATTTCCATTCCAGTCCCCAGTTCTAGGGTGTATGCCTCTACATCAAATTTGACTTGTTTCCCTAATTTCGATAGGGCGTTCTCTAGTGCCAGCCAAGGCTTCATAAATGCTTCGTCAAAAGCATCCCCATCATAATCATCAAACATGATGCCATGTTCGAGTAAGAATAACTTTGAACTTTCTTCACGATCGCGGAAGTAATACAAATATTCCAGTCCATAATTAGTGTTACTGTGCAAGTCGATCAAGTAGTCAGCATCTAAACAGAGAGATTGCATCTTATATCGATATTTATCGGTAAGTTGTACACTACTTATGGCATCAATTTTGGATTGAAGCTGCCCAAAGCTAGTTTTAATTTTTTCCTTATAGCCCTGCTTAATGATATCTGGCTCAAGATTGAGTTGTGACTGTGCAAACTCTTCTAAATCCTGACAAACTTTTTCATAGTCCCAGTAGATTCGGTTCCAATCTTTGCCATCATAGGCATTGAATCGTCCTGTTGCAAACTGATGGGAACGCTGGTTTGTCGCTAATGGATTACAGACTGGAACCAGCCAAATTTCTCCCGTTAAAACTTCTCGATCAAGAGTCATCAAAAACTCAATTAATTGATGAATGACAGCATTACCTACAATTTCATTGCCATGTAAGTTAGCTTGTAGATAAACTTTCCTTCCTGGTCTAGTACCAGAGAACTTATAGACTTTGATCGATAGATAATCGCCAGAGGCTAGCTGAAGTAGAGAGATTTTATCAATTTCGGGAATCATAATTAATGTATTAATCCTAGTTGTGATTTTGGGTTGACCGACAGGTAGGAAATTCCAAAATAGTTATTGGTATCTCTCCAAACTTTTATTAATTGGAATCCACATCTTTTGCACAATTCATCTATATCTCTAATACCAAACTTATACGAGTTTTCGGTATGGATACTCTCTCCTTCTGTGAGCCTAAACTGTTGACCTGCGACACTGATAACTTGCCTAACCAAACTTATCAAATGCATCTCAATTCTGCTTTGGTTTAGATTAAAGAAAGCGTAATGGGCGAATTTACTTAGGTCAAAATCGGCATTTAGATCTCTGTTGATACAAGTTAGAAGATTCATATTAAATGCAGCAGTTACACCCTTTGTATCGTTGTAAGCAGCGCGTGGAGAATTTGCGGATCTTTTTTCATGTCAAACCCAATTAGCATTCCTCCGCCTGAACCTACGATCGCTGCTGATCGCTTCAAAAGTTGTACTGCTTGCTCTGGTTCTAAGTTGCCTATGGTAGTGCCAGGGAAGAAGATAACTTTCTTTTTAAGAGAGGGGTGATCATAATCAGGAAGTAGCATTTCTGTCGTATAGTCAGCACAAACTGCTAGTACTTCTAGATCTGGATACTTATCTGCAATCGTCTTGGATGCGGATAGCATATGCTCTCTTGAAATATCAATTGGCATATAAGCCAAAGGTTTCTTCAGTGAATCCAGAAGGAGGCAAATTTTTTGGCTACTACCACTGCCGTACTCGATGATGAGAGAGTTTTCTCCAATTTGATCAGCAATATCTGAGCAATGCTGTTGCAAGATGCTAAATTCAGTTCGTGTTGGATAGTACTCTTCTAACTCACAGATTTGATCAAAAATCTTGGAACCATAGTCATCATAGAAAAATTTTGGCGGGATTTGCTTTTGTTGCTTGTTTAAGCCTGCTAAGACTTCATCTCGAAAATTGCTGATCTTGGGCTGCAAGTCATAGAAGCTAAAGTTATTCATGACCAGTCCTCAGCAATGTTCTGAGAGTGGAAACTAGATGTTCAACTTGAATACTTTGTTGTTCTCCATTT
>JBEAPM010000421.1:0-11566 GCA_041164445.1 Cyanobacteriota bacterium | reverse complement strand
TCGATTTTGCCCCATCGATACCCACAACAAGAACAAGTCTGACTGGTTGGCTCCCATCGTGAAATTACCCTGAAGTCCCGTCCATACTGATCAGACTTGGCTTCGCATAACACTCTAAACTCTCGCCATCCTTGTAGGCTAATCACCCTGGCAAGGCGACGATTCTTGACCATCCCAGACACATTTAGATCTTCCAAAATGATGGATTGGTTTTCTCTCACCACTTTAGTAGACAGCTTGTGCAAGAAATCTTTGCGCTTATCCGCAATCCGGTTATGCACTCTGGCTATTTTTAGCCGTGTGCGTTCTCTACGTTTAGAGCCTTTCAACTGTCTCGCAATTCGCTTTTGCAATTTGCGAACCTTGCGGTCTAGTGCGCTGTAGTCAGGCGACTTAACCTGATCTCCATTGCTCATCACCGCAAACGTCTTTACCCCTAGGTCAATCCCAATCGCTTCTCTTTGTGGCAACACATGGACAGGTTCAACTTCAACTACAAAGCTGAGAAAATAGCGACCAGCAGCATCTTTGATGACAGTTACAGAGCTTGGCTCAGATGGCAAAGGTCTTGACCAGATAGGTTTTATATCACCTATCTTTGCCAGATAAACCTTATCCCCCTTTACCTTGAACCCTGTTTTGACAAACCGTGCCGACTGCCGAGACGACTTCTTTTTGAACTTGGGAAGCTTGACTTTAATGCCTTTACGTTTGCCGTTCAACGACTCAAAAAAGTTCTTGAACGCAACCCCTAAATCATTCAGCGATTGCTGCAATGGCACAGAGGACACATCTTTTAGCCATTCTCGTTCACCCGTTCTCTTCGCACGGGTGATGCAGATTTGCTGCAACGCTGACGGCTTGAGGTATCCGCCTGACACTTTGCACAAATTCAAAGCATCATTCCAGACCACCCGAACACAACCAAACAACTTGGCTAACTCTAGCCGTTGTTGGTCTGTCGGATAGAACCTGTACTGATACCGCGCTTTCATGCAATCAACTACAATAGGTCTATTACTTAATTGTAGTTTGGTCTGAGATGAATGGCAACAGAGTATAGGCATGAAAGACATAGTGTTACAGACTTAAAGATTCATTTGGTCTGTGTCACGAAGTATCGACAACCTATTCTGACTGCGGCAGGGCTAAAAGTGATAGAGGATTCTTTTGGCGATGTAGCGCAAAAAATGAATTTTCGGGTCTTGGAGTTCAATGGAGAGTATGATCATGTCCATGCCTTATTGGAATATCCGCCCAAACTTTCAGTGTCTCAGATTGTGAACGCATTAAAAGGGGTGTCCAGTCGCAAGTATGGGCAAGCTGGACACCCCAAGCCCTACGGGAAGCCTTCCCTGTGGAGTCCAAGTTATTTTGCCTTGTCTGTCGGCGGGGCTCCAATATCTGTACTGGTTGAATACATTAGAAGCCAGGAAAAGCCGCCCTAAAAGGACGGGGCTTTAGACCCATTCTTTCGGTAAACCTCAACATGTCAGATAGAACGCTGCTGAGATCCTCATCTCTCCAGTTGCTGGGACTCGTCCCCAGAAACTCGGTTTCTGTCGTGATAACCTCCCAATACGGTTGACCTTCGAGAAGAAACCGGGTTTATCTAGAAAATTCATAATTCATAATTCATAACTCATAATTCATAATGTCCCTCCGTATTTTGGGGCATCGTCCCCTCAAAACCCTGCCTGGTTCCCTCACTCGCCCCACTCCGGCGCGGGTTAGGGCTGCCGTGTTTAATATCTGGCAAGGTTCCCTTGAGGGCTGTCGCTGGTTGGATCTTTGTGCCGGTAGCGGGGCAATGGGGGCGGAGGCCCTGTGTCGGGGAGCCCAGACGGTAGTGGGCATTGAACAGTCGGCCAAAGCCCTGCGCATTGTGCGAGAAAATTGGCAGAATCTCGCGGAGCCTCACCAGAATATTCAGTGCTGTAAGGGAGATGTTCTCACGGTACTCCCCAAGTTAAAAGGCCAAGCCTTCGATCGAATTTACTTTGATCCCCCCTACCAAAGCGATCGCTATCAACCCGTTTTGCAACTTGTTCAGGATTTGGATCTCTTAGCCCCCCAGGGAGAAATCGCGGTGGAGCACGATCGTCATCGCCAGTTTCCCCCTCCCGATCGCTGGACTATCCAACGGGACAAGGTGTATGGCAACACGGCCGTTACCTTTTATGGCTGGCTCTAGTTACAATTGGCTCTAGCCGCTGGAGAGATTGGAGAGATTAACGATGCCCATTGCTATTACGGAAGCCTTCAATACCCTCGAACAGGTTGAACAACAGTTTGGCTTACAGCGCAGGGAAGACCCCGCCTTCTTTCCCGAATGGCGATCGTCTTTGCCGGATCTGAGTGCGGTTGAGCAGCAAGAACTCGCAAAATTACGACAGCGTTACCTCTATCAGCGATCGAAGGGTCATCTGCTGGAAATTACAGCTCTACTACTGCTCGTTTCTCCCCTTCTCGCCCTCGCGGGATTTTACGATCCGCCATTTACCGTTCGGGCAGAGGAGTCGATTCGCCTGACCTTAAGGGATAGCGAAGAGGTTTTACAGGGTCGTTTAGATATTTTGGTCCTTTGGCAGCACCTCTGGGTAGTGGTGGTGGAAGCCAAGAAAACAACCCTGTCTCTCTGGTCAGCCTTGCCCCAGACCTTAGCCTATCTCCAAGCTAATCCCAACCCAGAACAGCCTAACTATGGACTCATCACCAATGGTGATGAATTTGCTTTTGTGAAACTAAGCCGCAGCGGGCCAACCACAGCGGTTTATGGACTATCTAGATCCTTTGCCCTGCTGCCGCTGCCCGAAGAATTTGCCACAGTGTTACAAATTCTCAAAGCCATCACGCCAGACCTACCCTAGTGGAATTCCAGGGGCAAGGAATGATCCTAATCACCGGTCTTAAAAAGCGAGGCTAAAGGTTTCCGTCTTTTCAATATCTTGGCGAATGTCGTTTAAGTCAATGTAGCGATCGGTGGCATTCCGTAATTCACGGGCAATCATTCCTTCCGTTGAAACAACCGTAATATGGGTATTTTTCGATCGCAATAACTCAATGGCTCGCTCAAAATCTCCATCCCCACTAAATAAGACCACCCGATCGTATTGTTCCACTGTGTTGAACATATCAATCACAATTTCAATATCTAAATTGGCTTTTTGGGAATATCTTCCAGAATGATCATCGTAGTATTCTTTGAGAATTTTAGTGCGCACGGTATAGCCCAAACTAATTAATGCATCTCGAAATGCCCTTTGATCTTGAGGATCTTTAATCCCCGTATACCAGAAGGCATTCATCAACAGTAAATCCCGTGTAAAATACTCTAAAACCCGCCGAGGATCAAAAAACCATCCATTTTTTTGCTGGGCATAAAACATATTATTCCCATCAACAAAGATTGAAAGTCGGTTCATAAAAACATGAATAAAATAATTGGAATAATAGCGGTATCTAAAGACGCGCTTTTGTTCCTGATGAAGTTACAACAGGAGCACCTCTTTCTACACAGGAGTAGAGATTGTAGCAGGCGATGAAGCCGCAAACCACAATTCATCGAGGTGCCCAATATCTTGCAATGACATTTACTTGCAATGAGACTAAAGGACAGCAAACTGCATCGCTGGGGGCGAAGCACTTTACTGCAATCAATGACTATAGACTAAAACTCAGACCCTAGAATCCCTAAGTCCGAAGATCTTAACTGCAAAACAGCGAAGACCCCTGAAGGGGACAGCTAGATTCTAAACAAGAAGGATTAACCAACTTATATATAGAAGATGTAACGAGATAAGCAATGAGATGCTATTTCGCTAAGTCTTTAAAGTAATAGATGAGCTAGGGCTTAAGTCTAAGAGCTAGTTCATTTTAAGTTTTAATCTAATTTTAATGATCATGAGAAGAGCTACATCACATAGAGCGCGATAGCCTACCCATAACGTGGTAATGATAGCATACATGAAGCGCTTGTGTGCGGTGTAAAGCTGGAGGAGAGATCTCTCAATCGGGTATGCCAACAAAATTTATTTTCGTGACCGGAGGCGTAGTCTCCAGTATTGGCAAGGGTATTGTTGCGGCCAGTCTGGGGCGCTTGCTGACCTCTCGGGACTATTCGGTGTCTATTGTCAAATTGGATCCGTATATTAACGTCGATCCGGGTACGATGAGCCCGTTTCAGCATGGTGAGGTGTTTGTGACCGATGATGGTGCGGAAACAGACCTCGATCTGGGGCACTATGAGCGGTTTACCGATACGGCGATGGGACGCTTTAACAGTGTCACCACGGGGTCTATCTATCAAGCGGTGATTAATAAGGAGCGTCGTGGCGATTATATGGGGGGGACGGTGCAGGTGATTCCCCATGTTACGTCAGAAATTAAGGAGCGGATTCATCGGGTTGCCCGCAACACCAATCCGGATGTGGTCATTATTGAAATTGGCGGAACCGTTGGTGATATTGAATCTTTGCCTTTTTTAGAAGCGATTCGCCAGTTTCGCAAAGATGTGGGGCGCAACAATGCCCTGAATATGCATGTGACCTTGGTGCCCTGGATTCCCTCCGCCGGAGAAATGAAAACCAAGCCCACCCAGCATTCCGTCAAAGAGATGCGATCGTTAGGGATTCAGCCGGATATTCTCGTGTGCCGGTGCGATCGTCCCCTACCGGATGCCTTGAAGCGGAAACTGTCCGCCATGTGCGATGTGGAGGCGGAGGATGTCATTACGGCCCAGGATGCCAGCAGTATTTACGAAGTGCCTTTGATCCTAGAGGAGGAGGGGCTAGCGGATCGGGTGCTGGAACTGCTCCACATGGAAAAACGATCGCCAAAGTTGCAGGAATGGCAAACCTTAGTGGAGCGCATGCATCATCTTCACAACCGGGTGGAAGTGGCGCTGGTGGGCAAGTATGTGCGCTTAAGCGATGCCTACTTGTCTGTGGTGGAATCTTTGCGTCATGCGGCCTTTGCCCACAGTGTGGAATTAGATTTGAAGTGGGTGAGTGCGGAGGATTTAGAAAGCTCCGAGCCCGAGGCATACCTCAAAAATGTTTCAGCGATCGTGGTTCCGGGTGGGTTTGGCATTCGGGGGATTGAGGGCAAAGTCGAAGCGATTCGCTATGCCAGAGAAGCTCAAATTCCGCTGTTGGGGTTATGTTTAGGCATGCAATGTGCCGTCATTGAATGGGCCCGCAATGTAGCTAAACTCAGCCATGCCAATAGTGCAGAGTTTGATGCCCATACCCCGGATCCAGTGATTAACCTGTTACCGGAACAACAAGACGTGGTGGATTTGGGGGGAACGATGCGCCTCGGTTTGTATCCCTGTCGGCTCAGTTCCAATAGTCGCAGCATTTCTCTCTATGGGCAGGAGGTGGTTTATGAACGTCACCGGCACCGTTACGAATTCAATAATACCTATCGTAATGCCTTCCTCCAGAGTGGCTATGAAATTACCGGTAGCTCTCCCGATGGACGTTTGGTGGAAATTATTGAATTGCCTAGTCATCCCTTCTTCGTGGCCTGTCAATTTCACCCCGAATTTAAGTCTCGCCCCAATCGCCCCCATCCCCTCTTTGAAGGGTTAATGAAAGCGGCTCTAGAGCGATCGGGTATTGATTTCCGGGAATAGTCGATCAATCCAGCATCTCTGCGGGCAATCGTTTTGGGAATCTTGGCGGCGTAAGAATCGCTACCCCCCCTCGCCCCATTATTCCCTGACAACGGACTCCGAATTCTGCTGCGAGAGAAGGCGAAGATGAGATACAGTAAGAGGTATATCTATAAAATGGTTATCTTGGCTGGCACTGGAATGGTTGTTTTTTCTTCAGACGTAACGGTACGAGAGCTACCTCTATTTCCCCTTCCTGAAGTAGTGCTCTTTCCCAGCCATCCCCTTCCGCTCCATATTTTTGAGTATCGCTACCGAATCATGATGAATACGATTTTGGAGAGCGATCGGCGGTTTGGGGTGTTACTTTTTGACCCCGAATCCCAAGGCATTGCTCGGGTAGGGTGTTGTGCTGAAGTGATTCGTTATCAGCGCTTAGAAGACGATCGTCTCCATGTGTGGACGATCGGGCAACAACGGTTTAGGGTGCTGGAGTTCACCAGAACCAAGCCTTATTTTATGGGCATGGTGGAATGGATTGAGGATGAACGACCCAGCAAAGATTTACATCCCCTAGCGGAAAACGTCGAACAGTTGCTGCGGGATGTGGTGCGCCTTTCTTCTAAACTGTCGGATCGCCAGATGCAGTTACCCGAAAATTTGCCCAGTTTGCCCATTGAGTTATCCTACTGGGTGGCGGCGAACCTCTATGGGGTCTATCCCGAACAGCAGCACCTTTTAGAATTGCAGGATACGGAAGCCCGTTTAGAACGTGAGATGGAAATTTTGGGCACTACCCGCAGCCACTTAGCGGCCCGTACCGTGCTCAAAGATACTTTGGGATAAGGGTTGGCGCAGCTTCTATCGCAAAACCTGCTCTAAAACTCGATCGCTAGCGGCAATGAGGGCAGCGTGTCCCCAAAAGGCTTCTGGGGATAAGGTTTGGGCTAGGCTCCCCCAGGGATGAGCCCGATCGTATTGTTCTAAGGTGTGCAAAAACTGGGGAATGCCTGTAATTAAGCGCTGGGGAGCATACAGGAGATCATCGGTGTGATCGCTCCAGGCTTCGAGCAGCGATCGTCCTGTGGGATCGGTGTGCCACCCCTGTTGAAAGCTCTGCCAGGTTAAGTGGGCCCAGGGCGGGGGATCCGGTAACCAATGTTGACGATGGGCCAGTTGCAGCAACTGTTGACACCGATCGTGGTAATACTGGATTTCACATCCCCCGCCGGTTTTGCTCCACAACTGCTGGCGCAGGGGGGCTAAGGATTGAGAGTCAATGGGACGAGGAGTCTCCAACCACTGCCGCAAATTGGTGACGATCGCTTCTCCGGCAATACCAATCCTGAATCCGTGACGGGGTAGGATCTCCAGCTTAACGTTCTGGGCATATCGCTCACCCCAGAGGGGGAGCAGCGCAAGACATTGATCTTGCCAAAAGCAGGCCCCCTCAGGATGGGGAAAGACACTGGCTAACCAGGGAAAAAAAGCCGACTGATAGATCAGGGCATACTCCGTCTCAGCGGTAGCGGAACGCGATCGTTTTAAGGGAAGCGTTGTCCAGATCTCCCCCCTGGGGTGTACTGGATTGTCTTCCCTAGACTGAGTTGGGCTGACCAAGACTTGCCCCCATTGTTGCAGAAGCAGCTTGGTCTGAGCCTTAATACTGGTGTAGCGGTTGTAGCTGTTGTCGGTCTTCATCGAGCAATGGTCGGAATCACCTCCACCCCATCTTCCATGATCGAGCCTAAACTCCCCACCACATCAGGAATTTGGCGAGGGTCACAAAAGAGCACCTTACTACTGCCACTCTGACCAATGCGCATCCCCATTTCTAGGTAACTTTGGGCAACTAAAAACTGGAGTGCTTTTTGATGGTAAGGCGTTTTTTGGAGTTGTTCCGCGAGGATCTGCAGGGATTGGGCTTTGCCCTCCGCTTCCAATAACTCCCGTTTTTGTTTGGATTCCGCATCGAGAAGACCGACTTTTTGCCGGGCTTGGGCTGCAATCAGTTGGGCTTCCGCATTACCCTGAGCACTGTTAATCATGGCTTGGCGTTCCCCTTCCGAAGTCAAGATATCCGCTTGTTTGCGTCGTTCGGCGGACATTTGCAGTTCCATCGCATTGCGCACCGTAGGGGAGGGTACTAAGTCTAAAACCTCTACTCGGGTTACCTTTACCCCCCAGGGTGCGGTGGCAATATCCAGTTCCCGCAAAAGGTTTTCGTTCACTTCAGTGCGAGCGGTGAAGGTGTCATTGAGGTTTAATTTCCCCATTTCTGTGCGAATTTGGGTGAGGACCAAGTTAGCGATCGCGCCTTGGAGATCTTGAACTTTATAGTAGGCTTTTTCCAGGTCTAAAATGCGCCAGTACAGCACAGCATCAACGGTAATCGAAACATTATCTTTGGTGATGCAATTTTGGGGCGGAACTTTGAGAATTTTTTCGCGTTTGGTTTCCTTCACCGCAATATAAGAAATAAAGGGAACAGTAAAATTAATGCCGGGTTGCAATTTGCGGCCATCATAGCGACCGAGCAACTCCACGAGGGCTTCATCTCCCTGTTTGACAATTTTAATGCTGCCACTGAGGGTTAACCCAGCGATCGTAGCGATCGCTAGAAACAACTGAGTAATGCCATCCATAATTGACTCCTAAATAGGTTAAAAGGGGTTAAGGTTGAGCCTGGTCATGGGGCTTTCCACTTAAAGCGTAAAATTTTAATGTAAGTGTGCGGCGCTCCGCGCCGCACTCTTCCGCCTTAAGTGGGTAGCCGGTCAAAGTAAATTCAGGTTGAAATAGATCTCGCTAGCCTCCCTGACCAAAAGGGAAAACTAAGGCGATCAAAATTCAAAAACTTAGTGAAAGAGATCTTCCGGGGCAATGAAGAGTAAATTGCCTTCGCGGCGCAGAATAAAGACTTTATGCTGGGGGGGAATCGCTTGGTGATAGTTTTCACAACAGGCTTGCCAGGAACAGCCTTCGTATAAAACCCGCCCCATTTTGCCCGGTTCAATGGCGGTAATCGTTTCGCCGGAGCTATCCTGAGGAATGGCCGATCGCTTTTTGAAATGAAACATAGGGCGAACCCAGATAATGCCGGTGAAGGCTAACCCCATCCAGTACAAAATTTGTAAACTGGCGGCTCCATCTTGCTGCATGATGTAGAACCAAATCAGTCCCATAGTGTGGGTCATGCGCCAGAGAATTAGCCCTTCAGCGATCGCGGCTACTCCCATCATCAAGAGAATATATTGAAAGCCGTGGCGTAGCTTGGTATGAAAATACAATTCCAAAGCGCAGAATCCAGTCCCAATAAACAGCCAGACAAAGGGAGGACTGGGGTAAAACCGAGGCAAGGTTTCTACGGGGGAAATTTGGGCAACGGGAAGCTGAATCAGGGGAGTTTGGCTAAAAAGCTGTTCCTCCAGGAGATTTTGCGCAAGATGAGTAAGGTGGGAAAAAAGGACGACGGGCATAAACACATTGAACGTCTCCGCATCAGGTTGAGGTTGTTCAGCGGAATTGCGTGGGGGCAGTCCCTTGTCAATCCCGACTGTCCTTATTAAACGGAAGCGCGATCGGAGTTTAGCCTGGACTAATTTGAGTTTCGTTCGAGATTGCTGATTTCTGCCATTGGACACCTCGATTCATGGTGATGGGTAGCTGCACCACCCGCCACAAGCCGATTCTTGCGTCCACTGAAAGCGAAAAAATTGAATGGAAGCGTGCCGCACTCTTGCGCCTTAAGTGGGTAGCCTTCTCAACGGAGATTAATATACTTTTTCGAGGCGCTGAAACTCGCGCTCTACTTCTGCCCAGAGTGCCCGATTATGGGGATCGGTTTTTAACGCCTTTTTCAGATAAACTCTCGCCTTATCGTACTGCCGATCTTGAATGAGTTGCCGTCCCCAGCGTTGGTAGGTGATGGCCTGCCACTGTTTGACTTCTTTGTCCTGGGGCAAACGCTGGGATAGCCCTTCCACCAGCGCGATCGCTCGGGGGAATCGCTGTGCTTTTAAGAGCAGTTGTAACTGATCGTAGGAATGCTGCTTGAGGCGACGATCCATATCCGATAACTCGGGGCTGAACTGCACCACTGAAGGGGGATGACTGTTCCAAGTGGTATCGGGAGGGCTGGGCTGTCCAAGGGGATCCACTCTGATCTTAACCCCTGCTGAGGTAGCGGATGGAGTCGCGTCCGGTGGAATGTGTTCTAAGAGGTGCTTATAAGCTTCGGTAATTTCAATGAATTTGAGATGGGAATCTTGATCGCCTTCATTCACATCTGGATGGTACTGCCGGGCCAAACGACGATATGCCACCTTAATATCCTGATGGGATGCGCCGGAACGCAGCCCCAAAGTCCGGTAACAATCTGCAATATTGAGACAATTTTGCGAACGTTGAGCCATGAAAGAACCAGCCCTAAAAGAGAGAATCGAATAGACAAGCCTAAGTTTAGCGTCCCTTGCCAGGGGTAAAAGCTATTTAGAGCGTAGGCTGACAGCACACAGCCCCTAGTCCCTACTTCAACCTTTTCCGGTATTTGCAGGAAGGTTCGGTGGTAATTTAGCACAAAAGTCGAAAAGATCGCCTCGGAGACGATCGCCTGGGCCCCGATCGCTCCCCTGGCCCACTGGGCTTAAGGAATGACGCACCCTAGCCTGGAAAACGATCGAGATGGCCCTGATAGCCCGTCACTAACCGGCTCCCATCCTGAAAAATATGTACTTCTATTTGATCACTGGCCCAATTGATACGATCGCGGAGACGTGGGTTAAAAACATGAACCTGTTGATTTTGAGACGAGACTAAAGAATTAGGACTATGGAGCGCTAAATGTTCTACGTAGGGCCCATCTACTAAAATATCCAGTTCGGCTAGGAGATTGATCGCACCGGGTGGTGCATCCGATTGTTTTAATTCGGCTAAGGTAAAGCCAGTGAAAGACATGACATTAAGCCCCTGAGCTTTGAGGGACTGGGCCAGTTCAGTGAGGGCTGGAGCTTGCCAAAATGGTTCGCCTCCGGAAAAGGTAACCCCTTCATTGTGGGGATTGGCCAAAATCTTATCTCGCAACGTTTCAACGGAAATTAACTGATTTTCTGAAAACGACCAAGACTGGGGGTTAAAACAACCGGGACATTCTCGCAGACAGCCCTGCACCCAAACAACCGCACGGCTGCCGGGACCATTGACTTTAGATTCATCAACATAGCCCATGATATTGAGATAACCGGGGGGGACGGTGGCACTAGACATATTCATGCTCCTACAGCAAGTCGAACAACTTCCTTGATTCCCCTGATGCGGTACAAGCAATCCGATTTGACTGGTAAGTTTAGAGTTGGGCACCTCGCAAAAAAGTTGTCAGTATTGACGCAAACGCCTGAACTTATCAGTAAATGTGAAATGGTTCTTGTCTTTAGCTATTCTACAGCAGTCCTAAATCAGTTGTAAGAACTAAATTGCTGAAGCCGTTGTGTGTTGTGCGCAAACCACACAACCCATTTAGGATTGCTGTCTCTACTTTAACAGGCGACCAACCTAGGGCGGAAGCGTGTGGCGAAAAGTGCTGTACTCTTCCCTTCAATTGTTTCGCTTTCAGTGAAAAACCTTTAACAACCCAGACTAGATCTGACCGGCCCGAGCTAACGTGATCATGCCATACACTGAAATCTGAGCCTGTTGCAATGCCTGTTGAGCCGATCGTGCCGTAGCTCCTGTGGTGAAAATATCATCCAACAACAACACCTTAATTTTGTCCCGGCGACGGTGTAAAGCGGGGCTCACCTGAAAGGCATCCGTCACATTGGCGAGACGATCTTGCTTCGACAACCCAAATTGAGCTTCCGTTGCTTTAATCCGCAGTAGCCCCGTTTCCACGCAGGGCAACCCCGTATACCGACAAAAGACTTGGGCTAACAACGCCGCTTGATTAAACCC
>JBEAPM010000420.1:0-14131 GCA_041164445.1 Cyanobacteriota bacterium | reverse complement strand
TCACAACCTCCTTCAGAAGAAACCTTTGAACAGACGACGTTAGAGCAGACTGTGGAACAAACGGAGCAGCTTTTGAATGCCATTAATGGCGCTTTGCAACAGATTCAAAAGGATGTGATCACAGACTTGAACGAAGATGTGGTCTGGTTGCGGGCAGAGCGGGGGAGTTTGTTGCAAGATATAGCGCAACTGCGAGAACAACAGCAGCACCTGCTCAGCGAAACTCAGCTAGCCCAACAGCAACAATGGGCCCAGGAGTTTGCCAAAATTTTAACTCGCTATCTTCAACAAAGTCTGCAGCAGCAGTTTCAGGAGGATTTGCGGCAGATGCTGCAGCAATTGCAGTTTCAGCAATCACAGTTTCAGCAATCTTTAGCACAACCGACCCTGAAGCCTCAGGGGAGAACGGACGGATCAACTGAAACGGTACTGAGCGATCGGGATTGGCAACGCTTACAACAGACGATCGATCGCAGCTTTGAGCAGTATTCTCTGCAAATTCAGTACTTTTTGGAGCGATCGTTACAGGGGGCTCCCGTTTCCCCGCCAATACCCACACCAATATCTGCACCAATATCTGCACCAACTTCCACCGCGCCCAGTTCTGCACCGCCGATACCCTCCCCCCAGGCTGCGGCCGAATCGCCGCCGCCGTCATTACCTCAATCGTCGCCTTGGCAGGCGGCTCCTTTGGACTCTTCTAGCCCAGCCTCTCCCCCTCGTCCGACCCCTCCCGTCGTGTACTGGAATCGCCAGGGAATTGCCCTCGCAGTGCTCTCCATTCTCATGCTCTCTCTCCAGTACGTGTTGGCACAGGCTCTGTTTCAGTTTCCGGGGGAGGGTAGCCTGAACGCTGTCCAAAACTTGGAGTTGCAGGCTTCCTGGACCCATACAGCCCTATTGGTAGGGCTGCGGATGCTGGTCTTTTTACCCCTGATCATCGTCTTCAACCGCTGGTTACAGCCAAATCTGGGGGCCGTCTTTCAAGAAGCGTTACAACGATCGAACCATCAGCGGCAATTGTGGTGGAACTTGGGCTTGAGTGGGCTCTTTCTCTTTTTGTCCCAATGGTTCCTGTTCCGGGTGGTGGGGCTGACCTCTGCAGGGGTGGCGGTGGGCCTGTTTTTTGCCTATCCCGGTTTAGTGCCCCTGCTCCATTGGGGCTTTACCGGCGATCGTCCCTCTCAGTTTCGTTTTCAATGCATTGTTGCGCTCGGGGTGGGTGCCACCCTGATCTTTTCTCAACCGAGCCTGTCGCAGGCTGGTGTGGAGGGGAGTGTGGTGGGACAACCGCTGATCTGGGGGGTGGTGAGTGCGGTACTCTTTGCCTTCTATCTCTTAATCAGCGATCGTTGCAATCAGCGGCTGAACCCCGGTGTGGTGAGTTTAGTGCAGTATGGTTTTGTGATTCTCTTTTCCCTACCGGCCCTGTTCAATTTTGATCAGATTTCTGCACTGCAATTAACTAATATTGGGCTAGGGGGCTTAGTCCTGGGGGGAACTGCGGCCCTGAGTTATATCCTGCATGTCTTTGCGGTGCAGATGATGGGAGCGATTCCGGCCATGATCCTCAACAATTTTACACCGTTGCTAACGGCTATCCTGGGTTTCATGCTCTTACAAAGTCCCCTCGCCATTGCCCATGGCTTGGGGATTGTACTCATTACGATCGGAGGGGTGGCACTACACATGGAACGCCTCCGGTTTTGAGCGCTTTGAGGTTTCCCTAACCTAAATTGCCCTGAACCCTTATCCTTGCCCACATCAACTCTAACCCTATGAGCGATCGTCTTCAACCAGCTCGGATTACTCAGATTCTCCCCGATTCTATTGCAGCAGAAATTGGTTTTGAGGTGGGGGATCGGCTAGTGTCGATTAATGGTGAAAAGCCACGGGATTTAATTGACTATCGCTTTTTGATTGCCGATGAATTTCTGGAATTAGTGGTGTTAGACCGAGACGATCGTTTACATGAAGTTGAAATTGAAAAAGACTATGATCAAGATTTGGGCTTAGAATTTGAAACCGCCTTATTTGATGGCTTAATCCAATGTAATAACCGTTGTCCCTTTTGCTTTATTGATCAACAACCGACCGGAAAACGAGAGAGTCTGTATTTCAAAGATGATGATTATCGCCTCAGCTTTTTGTATGGATCTTATTTAACCTTAACGAATTTAAGTCAACGGGAATGGGAACGCATCGAACGCTTGCGTCTCTCCCCTCTATACGTTTCCGTTCATGCCACCAACCCCGATCTGCGCAGTCGTTTACTGAAAAACCCTCGGGCAGGGCAAATTTTAGAGCAACTCGCTTGGTTTCAAGCTCGACAATTACAAATTCACGCTCAAGTGGTGGTCTGTCCCGGACTCAATGATGGGGAGCACCTACAGGACACCCTCCGCGATCTCGCCCGCTTTTATCCTGGGGAGATTCCCACCGTCACCTCCGTTGCGATCGTTCCTGTGGGCTTAACCCGCTTTCGACCGGATCAGGATGAATTACGCCCCGTTACCCCAACGGATGCCGCCCAAGTCATTGATCTGGTTCAACCCTTACAAGCGGAATTTTTAGGGCAATGGGGCAGCCGTTTTGCTTGGTTAGCCGATGAATGGTTTTTGATTGCCGGTCAAGATTTACCGCCGGAGTCCATTTACGAAGATTATCCCCAACTGGAAAATGGAGTGGGGTCAATTCGATCGTTTCTCTCCGCCTTTCAACGGGAAAGTCGCCAATTTCCTGCCCAGGTTACTCCGGCGCGGCATTTGACTTGGGTGGTGGGCAACGTCGTTGCCAAAGCCTTTCAGCCGATTCAGGTGCGGTTTAATCAAATCGCAGGGGTTCACCTCGATTTAGTGGGCATTGCCAGTGGGTATTGGGGACAAGACCTCACCGTAACGGGCTTATTAACAGGTCAAGATTTACTGAAGGCCCTGCAGGATCGGGACTGTGGCGATGCCATTTTGTTGCCCTCGGTGATGCTGAAACACGGGGAAACCTGCTTTTTAGACGATCGTACCGTGGCAGAGTTAGAGCAACAGTTACAAGTTCCGATTCTAATTTGTGAAGGTCTGTCCGGCTTAATCACAACGGTCTTGGAGTGGGATGGAGAGTGAAGTAACGGGATCGCTTTTGTAAAGAATCTTTGCCAAATCCCCCAAAAGATCTCATTGGATCTACACTGAAGGAGTCAGATTTCAAAGTTCATTATTTTCCAAGGAGGAAAAACCTGAATTTAATCTGTTTTACTCAAAGTCAAACAAGCACCCAACCCATTAATTCATCTGTCTCAAAGTGTTAGTCGGGAGAACCTCTTAGGCTCTGTAAAAGTCCTCTAAGCAGCCTCCAAACAAAATCAAAGTCGAGATAGAGTTCGAGTTAAAGTTGGGTGTTTTGTTATGAATATTTTTTGGGAATATTTGCGGTGAATATTTCCTATGGGTACCCGCCACAGTTCATCGAACTACCTTGTACCGACGGCCACCATTCACTGAAGTATCCGCGAGCCTTGATCCTTTAGTTAATCTCTATTCCCCCACTCCTTTGCCTTGACGATCGCTTCTTCTCCCCCTCATCCAGAAGAATTACTCGACTTTAAGGTTGGTTCAGCCTTTTATCGTCCTCAGATGCGATATATCCGTGATCTTGGAGTCTTAGCGGCGATCGTTTATCGGCAACAGTGGGGACAATTACGAGTCTTAGAGACCATGAGTGCATCGGGCATTCGTAGCCTACGCTATGGGTTAGAAGCAGAGGCAGAGTGGTTGTGGGTTAATGATGCCAATCCTGAATTACATCCCCTGCTCCAAGAAAACTTAGAGCGGCATTTATCCCCCCATTCCTATCAAGTCACCGCTCTGGATGCCCAGGCCATTTTTGCCTATTGTGGTTTCCATCACGACGGGTATGACTTGGTGGATGTGGATGGTTTTGGTAAAGCCTTCAATTTCTTGCCCACCGTCTGGTCTGCCCTGGGAACTCACGGCTTACTCTATTGGACAGCAACGGATGGGCAAGTCCTCGGGGGACACAACCCCGATCGCTGTTTACAACGCTATGGCAGCTACGGGCGATCGTTTCCCTGCACCCAGGAACAGGGAATGCGGATTGTCTTGGGCAGTCTCGCCGCCGCCGCTCAGCAACGGGGCATCACCCTTCAACCTATTTTTTCCACCTTTACAGGACAAACCTATCGGCTCTTGGTGCAGCGGGTTTGCCGACTGGCGGGGACTTGGAGCGATCGTTATGGGTTTTTAGGCTATTGTGATGGCTGTGGCGGTTACCAAACAGTGGCGTGGCGGAAATTAGGACGTACTGCCTGCCCTCACCATGACCCACCCCATCCCCTGACGCTATCGGGGCCCCTATGGCTAGGGCCGCTTCACCATCCCGAAACCCTGCACGCCATGAAAACGATCGCAGCGGAACGATCGCTATTCCACCTCATTCCCCTCTTAGACCGCATGATCGCCGAAGCCCTGCTGCCCCCCTATCATTACAGCCTCGGAGAACTGGGCAAATGGAACCGAGCCGATCCCCCCAACCGCGATCGATTTCTGCAAGCATTGCGGGATCAGGGCTATCTGGCCAGTGTTACCCACTGGAATCCAGAGGCCTTTAAGACCAACGCCCCTTGGGTAACGGTGAAGACCACAGGCAAAAAAATCTGAGGCAAAAACTGGTCTGAAAAAGTAGCCAGAACTCACTCCAAGAGGAGTCGATCGCTTCAAATCTCATTGCTTACCCTACTTGGAGAGAATAATATCATCCTTGCATGCGAGAGGAGAAAATGACAAAAATCTGTTATAGAATTTAACTTGAAAACCCAGGAATTCCATATCCGGTAAGTATCCTAGTCCATAGAAAGTTAGTTCTTTAGGAGAAGTATAGTCACAAAATGTAGATCTAACTGCCCAGATAGAGATTGTTGACGGACTTGTGACAACTAATCCCCCAAACCAGGGGCTGTCCTCAAGTCGCTCTCGGAGATGGAGACAGGAGGATCTAGTCCCTAGCCATTTGGGTGGGCACAGGCAGCTTGATGCTGCAACGTTTTCAGATTGAATGGCTGACGCGCCCTAGACCGCCTCAGTCCCTTGCTGCTTTTCGTATACCACTTCGTACACCTTGGCTTCGGGCAACTGGGTAAACAGAGGAGCCATCTTCTTAAAAATAGCCTGGTGAACTTCGTCTTGATTCTCTTGGGTGAGGTGTTCCAAGCTATCCCAGAGAATGACGGAAATACCACGGTTGCTATCTGGGTCTTGAAAAAGATAAGCCGCCTTAAAGCCTGAGCCGTAGGCTGCTACCGCTTCCTCGTATAGTTTTTCTGCTTCTGCAAATTTACCAGGCTTAAACTCACCCATGGTGATGTGAGCATAGTCCCGTTTCAGAAAATCTTGAAAATCGCTCATGTGTCTAATGCTTCCAGAGGACAGAGGGGCGTGGGCACACCATTACAAATTAAAGCGGGAGAATGCACCGCACCCTCCCGTTCATTGTCCCACGTTAGGCTATCAGCCCCTAGGGAAATAAAGCTGAAGATTATTCGTTATTCTGCTGCCACTAGCACTTCTTCAGCAGAGGCATCGGTTCCATCTGCAGCTTCGGCAGTAGCTTCTGAATCCGCTGGTGCCTCAGCGATCGTTTCTGCATCAGTAGTCTCTTCAGCGATCGTCGCTTCCGGGGCAACTTCTTCCGCTGCTTCAGACTCAGGGCTAGGAGCAGCAGTAACGGGAATACCCGCTGCGGCCTGTTGTTTCTGTAACAGTTGCTGGCGATAGCGTTCAGCCATTTCCTCGGCTTTGTCGTAGACCACCTGGGGATTTTTAACCATGTCTCCGGGTTCCGGTTCCAATTGCTTGGTAGACAAGGAAATCCTTCCCCGCTCTGCATCCAAGTCAATGATCATGACTTTCAATTCGTCATTGACCCCAAAGACGGTGTGGGGGGTCTCAATGTGATCATGGGAAATTTCTGAAATGTGCAGCAAACCACTAACGCCACCAATGTCAATAAAGGCACCGTAGGGCTTAATGCCGCGTACATTACCAATAACGACTTCGCCCACTTCTAGGCGGTTCATCTTCCGTTCTACTAGAGCACGGCGATGGCTGAGGACGAGTCGGTTACGTTCTTCATCCACTTCTAAGAACTTGAGGGGCAGCTCTTCTCCCATCAAGTCTTCTTTGGCTTTGCGAGTGCTAATGTGGGAGCCAGGAATAAAGCCTCGCAGCCCTTCAATGCGCACTAGGGCACCACCTCGGTTGGTAGCAAAGACAACGGAGCGTACCGTGGCATCTTCCGCCTGCAATTGCCGAACCCGTTCCCAGGCCCGCATATATTCAATGCGACGGATTGACAGGGTTAACTGACCATCTTCGTTCTCTTCCGTGAGAATAAAAAATTCCCGCGTTTCATTAGACTGTAATACTTCATCCGGTGCGTCCACGCGGTTAATGGACATTTCTTGAATGGGGATATAAGCCGCCGTTTTGGCTCCAATGTCAATCAGCGCCCCTCTCGGCTCAAGGCTAAAGACTGTGCCCGCAACAATGTCTCCAGGGCTGAAGTGATAGTCGTATTTGTCGAGCAGAGCGGCAAAATCTTCGTGCGTAAAACCAATATCAATAGGGTGAGTTTGCTGATTGACCATGCTAGTTATTACCTGGGGTTAATCTCCATAGGGGAACGACAAGGGAAAGAGCAAGGCAGAGCCTATCACAATACCATTTACCGAGAATCGGCTAGGCATAATGGCTGGCAGAACAGCCCAGACCCAAAGCCAAGGGAACCTGAACATTATACAGGGAAGATTATTCTATCACAGGATTAACCAAAGTTCAGGCGAAAAAAGGCTTTCAACCAAGGAAATTGACCGACTTATCCCTCCCATCTCCACGCTCCACGCTTCGGTCTCAAGTTCGGCCCGGAGTTTGATCTGGAGGCACAGGCTTTAAGCAATCTTCAAGCGGGCCTACTTTACTTCTACTGCACCATTGCCCGCAGCGCGATTGGCTGAGTCTAGGGCACTTAGGGGGGATCAGCCCCCGAGGGCTCTGTCCGATCTGGTGAACCATCCTGATGTACTTTACCGTCATGGGTTTAGTGCTATTGCAATTGAAAATACCTGGAGTATGATACTGAACGAATTCAGAGGAGATGGCATTCTCCATTCCTTTCCGTTATATTGCTCGTCATTGATTCGGCTACCTAATTTATGCTTTCTCAAACTTCTCGACTGTCCTACGCCCCACGTTGGCATCATCTTGTGGCTGCTCTTGGCCTAGGTGTTTCCCTGATGGTTGCCGGAAGTGGCTTCCAGGGACAACGGGCCGAGGCTCAACTGATTAGTGCAAACCCTGATCAGAACACACAAAATAATGCAGCAGCGCTCTGGAGTTCAGCCTCTTTCCCCGTCGAAAATTTTCAAGCCTATACCTCGCCCTTTGGGTATCGATCGTCCATTTCGGGCGGAGGATCTGAATTCCATTCTGGATTGGATATGGCAGCCCCCGAAGGCAGTTACATTCGTAGTTGGTGGACGGGGGAAGTGGTGGAAGTCTCGGATACGGGCAATTGTGGCACGTCCATCTCCATTCAATCTGGTGGCTGGACCCATACCTACTGCCACATGATCGGTCGTGTTGAAGTTGCTGAAGGGGTTGCCTACCTGGTGGATCGCGGCGGCGGAATCCAAATTCGGGTGGGTCAGGTGATCCCCACGGGATCCCGAATTGGCCGGGTGGGTATGACGGGACGAACTACCGGCCCCCATTTGCATTGGAGTCTCAGATTTGATGGGGAATTAATTGATCCGGCGCGAGTGCTGCGAGCGATGTATTCAGCGCAACAAGTTGCCCGGGGTGGGCAATGATTTTATCAAGACTTTTGGCCTTAAAATGGCGGGGAGTTCTCGGTTACCAACTTAAGGCGGAAGAGTGCGGCGCGAAGCGCCGGACTCTTCCATTCAATTAATTGTTTTGCTTTCGGTGGAAAGCCGAGTTCTCGTTTGATTTTGAGAGAGCTCTTCACGGAAGGTGAAAAATTGAACTTAGATCTTAGGGTGTGGCACGAAACGCTCCACCCTAAGGCCTTAAAGTGATAGCCTTTTAGACGGTTAAGGTAAAACTCATTCACTCCTAATCCACCCTAAAAATTTAATTATGCAATTGCAATTCTTTCTCCTCCTGGCGGCAGCATTGTTCTGTATTGGTGTCTATGGTCTGGTCACCAGCCGTAATGCGGTACGAGTCCTAATGTCCATTGAGCTGATGCTGAATGCGGTTAATTTAAACTTGATGGCGTTTTCCAATTATTTAGACGGTGCCCTGATCCGAGGACAGGTTTTTGCTGTTTTTGTGATTACGGTGGCGGCGGCGGAAGCTGCGGTAGGGTTGGCAATTTTGCTCTCGATTTATCGCAACCGCGATACGGTTGATATGGAACAATTTAATTTACTGAAGTGGTAGTTGAGGGGGCAGACCTAGGCTGCTGCAGTCATGGATAGGACTGCGGCTCCCCGTTCAACGGACTATACAAACCATTTCAAATTGCGATACCTTGATAGAACTTGCTCCGGTCATCCAGGTCTTGTCCATGTGGATTTTTGTTGTTACCTGTAATGTAGCGATCGCAGTGGCCTGCTGGCGTGTGGTTTTTTTGATCTTACAGTTTCGCTTGGCGGTGGCAAATTTTCGGCAAAACATCGTCAAGGCGGAACTGAACTGTCGATCGGGCTTAGCCCTGGCCCCCGAGCCCCTCTGGATGGTTCAAGAACGGTCTATGAAATTTCGCCAGTGGCAGCAGCAAGGAAAATCCCGATGGTTGCTCCTCCAACAGGGGGTACGAATTCTGATCTGGGGGCAACGGTTAATCCGGGTTAAAGCCCAACTCGGCCCTACACAACGCATGAGGTCAAACTAGGTGGCAGATAAGCAAGGCAAAGGAAGTAGCGGCGCATGGGCTGGTTTTCTGCTGGGAGCGGCTTTAGGGAGCCTCGGGACATTGCTGGTGGCTCCTCGCAGTGGACGGGAGACTCGTCAGCAATTGAGAATGGCCCTCCAGGATTTATCCCAGATTACGGAAAGTTTGACGGTTGATTTTCAAGTGCAGGCAGAGCGACTGTCCGATCAGGCCTTGCAACAATGGGAAGATACTCTCACCCGACTCCGGGAAGCGATCGCTGCCGGGATTGAAGCGAGTCAGGAGGAAGCCCGGAATCAACAACGCCGATCGATGAATCGCAACACCATTACCGTTCCGGCGGAACCTTCAACGGCTGATAGTTTCGATGCTGCCCCCGCCGTAGAGCCCCCAGCCAGAGATCAGGAGCAAGGAGGAAGCATTTAAGGGCAATGGATCCTCTCTTTTGGCTTGCACTTTCCTTATTCTTGGTGGCCATTAGCTTAACGGCGGTGTTGGTGGTGGCGGTTCCAGCGCTGCAGGAGGTGGGGCGGGCTGCCCGTAGTGTGGAGAAATTATTTGATACGTTATCTCGGGACTTGCCCCCCACTTTGGAATCCATTCGCCTGACGGGGTTAGAAATTTCTGAGTTAACCGATGATGTGACGGATAGCGTTAAGAGTGCGGCTCAAGCGGCTAAGCAGGTGGAAGAGAGCCTTGTGGATATGCGTCAGCAGGCCCAAAGTGCCCAGGGGGCAACCCGCAGTGTGGTGGCAGGGGTTCGGGCCGCCTGGCAGACCTTTACCCGTCCAACACCAGATGCTCGCCGTCCCCGCTTACCGCAGCGATCGTCTCGTAGCCGGATGCACCCCCCAGAGGAGACCGCGATCGTTTTGCCCCAGGATACAGAGTCTTCTAGCGAGAGTAATCTGGGGCATCCCCTAAACCTTCCGCCGCGATCGTCCCGTTCCGTACAGAATTTAGCTCCGTCCAAGCCCTTGGATATTCCAGAAGAGCTTGACTTCTATGAGGAAGAAGTCTCCTCTGACGGCGAAGCCCATTAGGCATTGAAGCCGTCCTCAGAGTATGACCCTTACCGCTAAGATCCTTTGACCTCCCTTCGACGGGCTACCCACTCAAGGCGAAAGAGGGCGGAGTGCCGTACTCTTTCATTCAATTTTTCGCTTTCAGTGGAAAGCCCGTTGACATTCACAACGATCGCTTTCCCAGTGATTCTGGAGGGTGCGTAGACCGGGTAGGTGATCTCTGATACCTATATAAATTGCCCTCTTACCGTTATGCTTAAGGGCACCTCGATGAATTGTGTTTCGAGGTGCCCTTAAGAATCTTGGGGAACTGACGCTTAAACCGTTTCAGTTGAATGGGCGATATGCCTAGACTTGAGGTTTACGACAGTGGATCCTTCAACTTGAAATTTGTTCTAGGTCTGTTTGCGGGGATCGTGGTGTACTGATTGGGTTACGCCAGGTAGATAGTCCCTTGAGGATTCAGAGGATTGCTTAAATCTAAAGTCTATCCCTAATTTTCAAACTAAAGTGAGTAGTCATCGCTACAATAACTGAAGTTTTTGGAGGTTTTTGGGATTTAGACCGGGATCCCTTCCTCATGATTAAGGTTCTTTTTCAAGACCGGCATTCGTGTTAAACGAATCTCATTTTTCAGTTGCTTAAATTATTGTCCTTGTACCATGGCATTTTCAGTCCAAGTTGGAGATCAAACCATTGACGGGGAAAGTGTTTTCCCGCTGCTCATGCGCTATCAACTCTTGCCCCAATTGTTGCGAGAAGTGATTATTGATCAGGCAACGGCAGCGGTTGACTGTAGTGCCGAAGAACAGGAGATTGCCTTAAAACGACTGTGCGATCGTTTTCAATTAACCACGCCGGAAGCGCAAGCCGCCTGGGCTCAGCAGCAGGGGCTCAAACCGGAAGACTTGGGAACGATCGCGGTACGCCCTCTGAAACTGGAAAAATTCAAAGCGGCTACCTTTGGTAAAAATCTCGAATCCTATTTTCTCAAACGCAAAGGATCCCTCGACCAAGTTATTTACTCCCTCATCCGGACTCAAGATATTGGGGTAGCCCAGGAACTTTATTTCCGTCTGCAGGACGATCAAGCCTCCTTTGGTGACCTGGCCCGAGCCCATTCCCAGGGACCAGAAGCGGAAACCGGCGGCATGGTGGGCCCCGTAGAACTAGAAACCCCCCATCCCACCCTGGCAAAAATGCTCTCGATTAGCCAACCGGGGCAACTTTGGCCACCTACAAAAGTGGGGGATTGGATTATTATTGTGCGCTTAGAAAAGCTGATGCCCGCTCAACTCAATGAGGCGGTGTCCCAAAGACTGCTCAACGAACTTTTTAATCAGTGGTTACAAACTCAGCTACAGTCCGTTCAACTCTCCGCCACAGCGGATCAGACGGAGCCGTGAGCCTTAAATTCATAATTCATACCTTAAAACTGAAACCTTAAACAATATGACCTACACCCAACCGGCCATTAAGGACTTTTTAAAAGATACCGTCCCCTTTAATCAATTACCCCAGTCGGAGTTAGATGCCCTCTCAGAGCAAATTCGCCTGCTCCGCTATCGCGTTGGGCCACCGATCGTTCGTCAAGAAACCCTGCCCTACCAACTAGCGATCGTTTTGGAGGGAAAAGTCCGGTTGCTCGGCTATGAACCCAGTACCCAGAATCCCTTTAGTCTACAGATGTTGCAATCGGGGGATATGCTGGGCTGGGCGGGGTTATTGCGGGGAGTGGCCTGTGAAACGGCGATCGCCTCGGAAGAAACCATTTGTTTAACCTTAGCCGCCCAGAATTTTTTAGATTTAATTCAGAAATATCCTGAGTTTGCCCGTCGCTTAGAAAATCAGGTCTCTATTGCCGAAATTAGCAGCTTGCTGGGAAATTTGATGCACCAGCAGGCCAAGCAATCTCTGGATCTACGGCAAACCTGTTTAGAGGCCTTTCCCCTCTCCGAGGTGATCTACAGTAGCGGCGCAACGCCCAACCTGCGGGCGGACTACACTTGGTTTTTGAGTGCAGGCATAACGGCGGATGGTACCCCCGTGGGCAGTAGTTTGACGGTGGAGGAAGCTAAAAATTTACGGGGTCAAGGGAGTGACCGGTTACGGTTAGTGGGGGTTCCGACGAATCTCTTAAGCCCAGCGGAGGAAGAGGAAGAAGCGGACACTGTTTTAACCCCTACCGTGATCCGATCGGTGCAGAACGGCACTGGCAACGATACCTTAGAAATTACCTACGCACCCGAAGTTCCCCCCGAACCAGACCTAGCGGTCTATCGTGAAGAACGGGGCCGCCAACACTATCCCTTTGAAGCCGGTAAAAATCCCCTCGGATCGGGGATTGCCTGTTTCCAAATGCTCACCCAATACTTTGGGATGCGATCGCGGCGGGATGTGGTGCGTCGAGTTTTAGCGGATCAAATGGCCCGCACCGGTTCTCTGAACCTGAACCTCTGTGGAGCCGTCTCAGAACTGCTGGGGCTCAAAGCCCAACTGGTGAAAGTGCCCGTCAGTGCCATGGCCCGTTTGCAAACCCCCGCCTTAATTCTCTGGGAAGATAGCGTGGCGGTATTATACGAAACCAGCCAGCGGCAAATGGTGGTGGCTGTTCCCTCCCAAGGTATTCGTCGCCTCAGCCTCAATGAATTCCATTCCTACTGGGGAGATGCCGGGGAAGTCCTGTTGCTGGAAAAAACCAAGGCAACCCCCCAGGAAAAATTTGGTCTGTCCTGGTTCTGGCCCTCCGTTAAAAAGTTTAGGGGGGTTCTCACCGAAGTCTTTATTGCCTCCTTTTTCGTCCAACTCTTTGGTTTAGCAAATCCCCTGATGATTCAGGTGATTATCGACAAGGTGATCGTGCAAAACAGTGTAGACACCCTCCATGTCCTCGGGGTGTTTCTGGTGGTGATTGCCGTGGCGGAGGCCCTCCTGACCTACCTGCGTACCTACTTATTTGTGGATACCACCAACCGCATTGACATGGCCCTCGGGTCAGAAATTATTGACCACCTGCTCCGTTTGCCCCTCCGTTACTTTGATAAGCGCCCCGTGGGGGAACTCTCTAGCCGCGTTAACGAGTTGGAGCGCATTCGTCAGTTTTTGACCGGCACCGCCTTAACGGTGGTCTTAGATGCGGTGTTCTCCGTCCTCTACATTGTGGTGATGGTGCTCTATAGTTGGAAGCTCACCGCCGCTTCCTTGGCGACCATTCCCCTTTTCGTGGGTTTAACCGCTGTGGTTTCCCCCATCATTCGGGATCAACTACGCACCAAGGCCGAGCGCAACGCCCAAACCCAATCGCACCTCGTGGAAGTGGTTTCCGGGATTCAAACCGTCAAAGCCCAGAATATTGAATTAAAATCTCGCTGGCGCTGGCAAGAGCGCTATGCCCAGTACGTGAGCGCTGGGTTTAAGAATGTGCAAACCTCCACCGCCGCCAGTTCCGCCAGTAATTTCCTCAACAAAATTTCAGCCTTGGTTGTGCTCTGGTTTGGAGCGGCCTTAGTCCTCAGTGGAGACTTAACCCTGGGGCAGTTAATTGCCTTCCGTATCATCTCTGGGTACGTGACGGGGCCAATGCTACGGCTAGCTCAGGTGTGGCAAAACTTCCAGGAAACCGCCCTCTCCCTGGAGCGGCTCAGCGACATTATTGATACGCCCCAGGAAGAATCCGAAGCGGATCGGGATAACATTCCCATGCCTTTGATTAAAGGGCACGTCAAGTACGAGAATGTCTCCTTCCGGTTTGTCAACAATGGCCCCCCCGTCCTCACTAATGTGAGTTTGGAATTCCAACCCGGTACTTTTGTGGGCATTGTGGGGCAGAGTGGCTCTGGTAAAAGTACTTTGATGAAGTTACTGCCCCGTCTCTACGATGCCCAATCCGGTCGAATTTTCATTGACCAATACGACACGATGAAGGTGGAACTGTATTCCCTGCGTCGCCAAGTGGGAATTGTGCCCCAGGATAGTTTGCTTTTTGATGGCACGGTGCAGGAGAACATTGGTCTCACCAATCCCAGTGCAACGCCGGAGGAAATTATTGAGGCCGCTCAAATTGCCGCCGCCCATGAGTTCATCATGGCGCTCCCTGCTGGTTACAACACTCCCGTTGGTGAAAAAGGATCCGCCCTTTCCGGGGGACAACGGCAGCGGGTGGCGATCGCCCGCACAATTCT
>JBEAPM010000419.1:0-3666 GCA_041164445.1 Cyanobacteriota bacterium | reverse complement strand
TGTCCAGGCGTGCTTCCACCTCCCCTTGAGGGGCAGCAAGGGCACTCAAACAGATCCATTCCCCCGGTTGCCGAGCGATCGTCTCGGGGGGAAAGAGAGAGCCGTCAGCAAAGGCTAGACCAGTGGGGGGAGGAGAAGTGGCAGCGATACGGGTAACCTCTAGTTCTAAGGTTTGAGGCGATCGTCCGGCGACCTCGTAACGGAGGCTGAAGCGATTCTCTCCTAAGACGAGGGGAAAACTTGGGGCAAAATGTCCTGCGGGGCTCTGGTGTACGGATTGGTTATTGATGGTTAAGGTGCCCTGGGGCGGCGCGGTACCAATTAAAAAGATGCGATCGGCGGTGGTCTGATGGTCGAGGGGCGGATAGACCAAGTTCAAGGCGTTTTGGGTCATCACTTCTTGAGCGATCGTCGGGGATAGGGGCAAAATCAGGGTTCCAACCAGAGTCGTCACACTGAGGTTGAACAGGCTAACCATACCGAGAAAAGAGAGCGATCGGGGCAAGAAGGGCATAATTTAGACGGCTATCAACGGATCAACTGGATGGGGGAGCAGAATATGTCGCTTGTACCCAATAGCCATGATAAGTCCCCTCAATAAAAACCGTACCGATTCCATCTCCATAAGTCCAGACTGCTGTGGTGTCGCGATCGTCCTGATACAGGACTTGATATTTTCCAGTATCCCTGCACTAGAGTGCAGGGCTTCCCGTCTATTGGGCGAGGGGGTTAGCAATGAAATGCCTATGCCGTAATTGTTTTAGCTCCTAGCTGTAAAACGGGGGCAGGCGCGGCTAATGTCAATGCCGTAAGGTTCTGGACTGAATTGATGACGCGCCCTAAAGAAAGGTCGGCGCAAAGCACCGCCGCCCTCCTCCTCAGTGAAAGCCTATAACGCAAGGCCCACGTCAGTCTTTTCATCGGCATGGTGTACCACAGCAACTTGATTAACGGGAACGAGGTTTGCAGATAACAGCGGAGTCCGCAATACGGTATCGTTCACCACGGTAAAGACAGGGTTCGACAAAATACCAATTAAGGTGGTGGCAACTACAGAAAGCACAAGACCAGCCTTTAGGGATTTCATCCCCGGTAATTCCCAGCGAATGGGGGGATAGTTGATCACAGACTCAGACATTTCTTGAGGCTCTTTGACCACCATCATTTTGACGACACGGATGTAGTAGTAAATGGACACAACACTGGTGATTAAACCCAGCAACACTAAGTTGTACAGCCCAGCCTGCCAGCCTGCCCAGAAGAGGTAAAGCTTACCAAAGAAACCCGCGAGGGGCGGAATACCCCCTAGGGAGAGGAGACAAATACTGAGCCCGAGGGTAATGAGGGGATCTTTCTGATAGAGACCAGCATATTCACTAATCTGATCGGTACCGGTACGTAGAGAGAAGAGGATGACGCAGGCAAAACCGCCCAAATTCATGAACAGATAAACGAAGAGGTAGAAAATCATGCTGGAGTAACCTGCTTCGGTACCCGCAATTAAACCAATCATGACAAAACCCGCTTGACCAATGGAGGAGTAAGCGAGGAGACGCTTCATGCTGGTTTGGGTCAGGGCTACCACGTTACCCAGAATCATACTAAGAATCGCCAATGCAGTGAAAACAAAGCGCCACTCTTCCGTCAGGGTGGGGAAGGCAGATAAGAGCAAACGGATGGCCAGGGCAAAACCAGCGGCTTTAGATCCCACAGAAAGAAAGGCAACGATCGGGGTAGGGGAGCCTTCATAGACATCGGGAGTCCATTGGTGAAAAGGCACCGCAGAAATTTTAAAGGCAATCCCAGCAATGACAAAAACCAAGGCGATCGTTAAGCCCAAGGATTGATCACCCGCTTGGAATGCGTCGGCGATCGCGCTTAACTGGGTTTGTCCAGCGGAGAGCCCATAGAGGAGGGAGGTACCGTAGAGGAAAATGGCGGAGCTAGCAGCTCCGATTAACAGATATTTAAGGGCCGCTTCATTGGAGCGGGGATCCCGTTTCATATAGCCCGTGAGCAGGTATGAGGAGATACTCAGGGTTTCTAAGGACACGAAAATAGTGACCAAATCACTAGCACCGGAAAGGAACATTCCCCCCACAGCGGCAGTTAGGAGAATGGTAATAAACTCTCCCAGGGATGTTCCAGACTGCTCAACATACCGCACAGACAACAACACGGTAAAGGCAGCCGACAAAACCACCAGACCTCGGAAGACCACGCTTAAGGGGTCTGCGGTAAAGGTTCCAAAAAAAGCAGAAGGACTATTGCTATCCCATTGCAACCAGAGGGCGACGATCGCTCCTCCCAAGCCCAGAATAGCCAGCCCAGGCGTAAGCCGATTGGCACTACGTCCTCCTACAAAATCTGCAACCAGGACAACGAGTAGGGTGAGAATGACAATTCCCTCTGGCAGAATGCTTCCCGCATTCAATTGAGCAGTAAGATTGGCAAAGTCCATAATGAAAAGTTAATGGGCCGCTAAAGTAATAACCTTTTGCATTTTATGGCAAAACGCCTACATTGCCGACATGGGGACTATAAAGATTTTCAGGGATTACTAGTGGACACCTCAATCCATTGTGGCGGAGCACTTCGCCGCCGGACGCAAGCCCCGAACCCGAACCCTCAATCCTCGCCGGATCACAAAAGCGATCGAGAATCACCGTTTCTGCTTCAGTGCTACCCTAAAATCAACAGCAACCGGAGATCCGGGCAGTACGATCGCCAGGATCCCTTGAGAACTGGATGCTTAGCACTGGATGCAATATATGCCCACTGTCCATCACATTATCGGTACGGTTAAAGGCCCCGGCAAAGAGGGAAATCAGTACGTTTTTATTACTGCTGATAATCGTCAAGTTAAAATTGGTGAATTTGTGTATTACACTTGGCAACCGATTTCTCTTAACGGATCAGCACCCCAAGAGCGTCAAATTCTCGGTAAGATTTCCGAGCGGGCCTTGATTGATCACCTTCCCGATCGTCTCTTTGCCGATACCCAAACCAGCCCGGAACTGATTGCGGCCTTAGTAGGCTTTACCTACGACAATCCTGAACTCTACGAAGTCACGGTAGACGTGGTGGGCTATTTTCAACCGGGTATGGGCTTTGTCAACCCCCGCCAGGCACCGGATCCAGGGGCAAAGGTATACATGGCAGACGATGGGATGCTGCGAACTATTCTGAATAGAAAACAACCCGGCAGTGTTGGCTCTGCCCACATTGGCGGCTTGCTCCTGCGGGAACCGGGGGCCGTACCGATCGTGCTGGATGTTAAGGAATTGGTGAGTACCCACATGGCTATTTTGGCCGGAACGGGTTCCGGTAAATCCTACACGGCGGGCGTACTCATTGAGGAACTGATGCAGTCCTATAATCGAGCAGCGGTACTCATTTTTGATCCCCACGGTGAATACAATACCCTCAATGATTTACGGGGCAATCCCCACTTTAGTGGCGAAGATGGCTACAGTCCCCAGGTTAAGTTGCTCACACCGGAGGACATTCGCATTCGTGTTTCTTCCCTGGACTACCACGACATTTTGACCCTGTTGCCCGCCATGACCGATCGCCAGAAGGCAATTCTAGATAAAGCTTTTGCCAGTATTCGTAAACACGTTCGGGGTGAAAATCGCTGGGATGTCCAGGATTTAATTGCCGCTG
>JBEAPM010000418.1:0-13812 GCA_041164445.1 Cyanobacteriota bacterium | reverse complement strand
CCCCTTAACCCGGTCATTGAGGTGGGGGTGGTGCAGCGGTTTGGCCAAGATGCCAAGGATCGACTGGTGCTGAAAGCCCCCAGTGGCGATCGTTTACGGTTGGAATTTCCCGACAATGATGGCGTTAAAACCCTGGAGAGCCCTGAGGTGGTCTTGGAGGTTCCCCGCTTTCCCCAGCCCATGGCCCTAGAAGAACGGGTGGTGTTAAGTAAACACCGTAGCTTTGAGAGTGCTGAAGCCAGTGGAGCCGCCTGGCAAGCCCAGGGGATCCCCGTAGAATTAGCCCAGCCAGATACCTGGGAAGTGTGGGCCAAGCGATCGGTCTATGCCTCTCCCTTCCTGCGACGCTTACTGCTAGAAAACCTAAAAGCCCAAGGCCACGACGAAGTTTACCTCACTAGCCAGGTACAAACGGAGAAAAACCAAGCGGCGTGGGTAGTCAATGGCTACCGCTATCACCGAGATACCCTAAAACTCAGCAGCCAGACCGGCGTGATCTGGGTGGATCAGGTTCCCTATCCGGGCAGTTTACACCTGCAGCCCAATAGCTACGGTTCCTATACCCTGGTCAATTCCGTCACGATCGAAGATTATCTGCGGGGGGTGGTTCCCTACGAAATTGGCCCCCAAGCGCCCCCCGCCGCCATCGAAGCCCAGGCAATCCTGGCCCGCACCTATGCCCTCCGCAACCTGCGCCGCTTCACGATCGATAACTATGAACTCTGTGCCGATACCCAGTGCCAGGTCTATCGAGGCTGGTTAGAACCGATAGCCCGCGCCGATCAAGGGATTCGTAATACGAGGGGCATTGTCCTCACCCATGCCAACACCCTCGTGGATGCGGTGTACTCTTCCACCACGGGAGGCATTACCGCCGCCTTTGAGGATGTCTGGGAGGGGGAATCCCGCTCCTATCTGCAGCCCGTTGTCGATGCCATGCCCGGCCGCTGGGATTTGCAACAAAAGCCCCTCTCGGAGGAGGCAAACTTTCGTTTATTTCTCCAGCAAACCCAAGGCTTTAACGAAGTGGGTTGGCGTTACTTTCGCTGGCAAAACCCATCGACCCTGGCCACCCTCAAAACCGACCTCAAAGCCTACTTGACCAAACGCAAACATCCTCAAGCCAACTTCGACAAAATTATAGAACTGAAGGTGGAAGAGCGGGCTCGGGGGGGACGGGTTCAACAACTGATGGTCACTACCGATCGAGGGGCGATCGTATTGGGCAAAGATCAAATTATCCAAGCCCTCAGTGCCCCCAATAGCCTCTTGTTTTACCTAGAACCCATGCGAGATGCGGGGCAAGTGCTGACGGGGTACACCTTCGTCGGTGGTGGTCTGGGCCACGGGGTGGGGTTGAGCCAAACGGGATCTTACCACTTAGCAGATTTAGGATGGTCTAGTGCCCAAATCTTAGGGTTTTATTATCCCACCACAGAACTGAAACCCCTCGATGCGAGCTTATTGCAATAATCCTAGGACTGATCCGGGGCCGGATCCTAATGCTGATCCGGGGTCGGATCCTAGACCGGATTTTGGGTATGATCCCGGATCTGTGCTTTACAAAACTTTAGACCTGTACAACGCTGACGTGCCAAGGCATTGGCAAAAACGATCGCAGAAATATCACCGAAACATTGCTAATTTGTAATAAAGCGCTTGACCTTGATAGCCACTCAGTTATAGATTCACAGCAGTCTGTTCAATCACAGTGATGTTGATGAATCCAATCTGGCAGCCTACCGATTCGTCACCTTCACTCCATCCTATTTTTTAGTATTCCAGGTGATGACGATGACATGTGATTTAGCCCAACAACTCCGGGAAGGCACGAAACAATCCCATACCGCTGCAGAAAATACGGCTTACATGAAGTGCTTCCTCAAAGGGATTGTGGAGCGGGAACCCTTCCGTAAACTTTTGGCTAACCTCTATTTTGTTTATAGTGCCCTAGAGTCAGAACTCCAGCGCCACCAAGATCATGAGATTGTGGGGCGTACCTATTTTCCCGAACTGAACCGGGTCAACAATCTAGAGCGAGATCTTGCCTTTTACTACGGCGAACAATGGCAAGACGAAATTGCCCCCTTGCCGGAAGGGGAAGCCTATGTGAAGCGCATTCACGAAGTCGCAGAATCCGATCCAACCCTGTTAATTGCCCATGCCTACACCCGCTACTTGGGGGATCTGTCCGGCGGACAAGCGCTGCAACGGATTATTCGCTCCGCGCTGAAACTCCCTGAAGGTGAGGGTACTGCCATGCACGAGTTTGAGCAACTGCCCACCCCAGAAGATAAAAAAGCCTTCAAAGAACGCTATCGGGACACCTTAAACGATCTGCCCTTGGATGCCGAAGCGGTACAACGCATCGTAGCCGAAGCCAACCACGCCTTCCAACTCAACCGGGATGTGGTGCATGGTTTAGAAGACGAAGTAAGAGCCGCGATCGGAGAGCACGTTTTTGATCTCCTCACTCGCCAAGACATTCCCGGTGCAACGGAGCGCCCTGTTGCCGCTGGCATGGTAGCGATTGCTTAAATACAGCTTTGAGTTTTGAATGTTGAGTTTTGAGTTCAACAGCCTATTGTTGAGTTTTGAATGTTAAGTTTTGAGTTTTGAGTTCAACAACTTAATTCTGCTCACGGCGTGTACAACTTAAGCACCAAGATCCCCGGTTTCCGGGGACTAACATCAAGAGATTGGGCTTCGTTCCACAAGAAACCGGGGATCTTAGATTTTGAATGTTGGGTTTCGTTCCTCAACCCAACCTACAGGTTTCAATTCATAATTCAAAACTCATAACTCATAACTCATAACTCATAACTCATCCCTAACCCCTGTCCCCTACACACTATGAAACCCAGTTTACCGACCGTTCAATTTAATGCCCAGTTATTAAATAAGTACGATCAACCCTTACCTCGCTACACCAGCTATCCCCCCGCAACAGAACTAAAAGAGACCTTTGAAAGTCGTGACTATTACAAAGCTTTAGCGGATTTGAATCAGCGATCGTCTCCCCTCTCTCTCTATTTTCATATTCCTTTTTGTCAAAGTGCCTGCTATTTCTGCGGTTGCAATGTTATTGTTTCCAATAATAAAAATATTGCTCAAACCTATTTAGATCACTTAATTCAAGAAGTTGAGCAAACCACTGCGAGAATCGATACCCGTAAGCCCGTGGTGCAAATGCACTGGGGGGGTGGGACTCCTAATTACCTCACCATTGAGCAGGTAGAGCAACTCTGGAGAACGATCGAGAAGCATTTTCAGTTTGATGCTGAGGCAGAAATCTCTATTGAAATTAACCCCCGTTATGTCGATCGAGAGTATATTCAAGCCCTGCGCAAGATTGGTTTTAATCGCGTCAGCTTTGGCATTCAGGACTTTAATCCTCAGGTGCAGGAAGCGGTGAATCGGGTACAACCCAAAGAACTGTTATTTAACGTGATGGATTGGGTTCGTGCGGCGGAATTTGATAGCGTTAATGTGGATTTGATTTATGGTTTACCCTATCAAACCTTTGAAACCTTTTCGGAAACGATCGACAATACGATCGCTCTCAATCCCGATCGTTTAGCCATCTTTAACTTTGCCTATGTCCCCTGGTTAAAGCCGGTACAAAAGAAAATCAATGTAGAGGCTCTACCCTCCGGTGAGGAAAAACTAGAGATTTTACAAATGGCCATTTCTCGCTTAACCAGTAGCGAGTATGTGTACATTGGTATGGATCACTTTGCCAAACCCAATGATGAATTATCCGTCGCCCAACGCAATGGCGAAATGAAGCGGAATTTCCAAGGCTATACCACGTTGCCCGATGCGGAACTCTTGGGATTTGGCTTAACCTCTATTAGTATGTTGCACGATGCCTACTATCAGCATCACAAAAAACTCAAGGACTACTACACCGCGATCGAGAATCAGGAACCTCCCATTGAAAAAGGGGTACGGCTGCACCCCGAAGACGTTCTGCGCCGCGAAGTGATCATGCAACTCATGTGTCACTTTGAGCTATTCAAGCCGGAAGTAGAAGCTAAGTTCCATCTCGATTTTGATACCTTTTTTGCAACGGAATTAGCTGATTTGAAATTGTTAGAAGTCGATGGTTTAGTGAGGGTTCATGCCGATCGCATTGAAGTAACCCCCTCTGGTCGGCTTTTGATTCGGAACATTGCAGCGGTATTTGATGAGTATCTGCGCGATCGTATTATTGCTAACTTCTCACGGGCTATTTAGGAGGGGACTTTATGCGCATTTTAATGATTCAACCCAACTACCACTCTGGTGGGGCTGAAATTGCCGGGAACTGGCCCCCCAGTTGGGTGCCCTATGTGGGGGGCGCACTCAAAACAGCCGGATTTACGGAAGTCCGCTTTATTGATGCCATGAGTAATCACATTGAAGATGATGAACTGGCGGCCCAAATGCGGGAGTATCAGCCAGATGTGGTGCTGGCCACCGCCATCACCCCCATGATTTACAAGTCCCAAAGTACCCTGAAGTTAGTGAAGGAAGTGCTGCCCCAGGCCAAGGCCATTATGGGGGGCATTCACCCCACCTATATGTATCGGGAAGTGTTCCAAGAAGCCCCTTGGATTGACTACATCATTCGGGGCGAAGGGGAAGAAATTACCGTTAATTTACTGCGATCGATTCAGGAGGGAACGGATCTGCAAGATCGGCGAGGCATCCTGGGCATTGCCTTTTTAGAAGAGGGCAAAATTGTGGCTACTCCGGCCCATCCCCCCATTAAAAACCTCAACACCCTCACGCCGGACTGGACGCTACTGGACTGGGATAAGTACATTTATACGCCATTGAATACGCGGGTTTCCGTACCGAACTACTCTCGGGGCTGTCCCTTCCGCTGTCGGTTTTGTTCCCAGTGGAAGTTCTGGCGCAAGTATCGCTCCCGATCGCCCCAGCATTTTGTCGATGAAATTGAGCGTTTAGTGAAGGATCACAACGTCGGCTTTTTCATTCTGGCGGACGAAGAACCGACCATTAATAAGTCCCGGTTTATTGCCCTCTGTGAAGAACTCGTGAAACGGGATCTTGGCATTCACTGGGGCATCAATACCCGCGTGACGGATATTCTCCGGGATGAAAAAGAACTGCCCCTCTACCGCAAAGCCGGTTTAGTTCACGTTTCCCTGGGCACCGAAGCCGCCGCTCAACTCAACCTCAACCTCTTCCGCAAAGAAACCACGATCGCAGACAATAAGCGGGCGGTGCAACTGCTGCGGGACAATGGCATTCTGGCGGAAGTGCAGTTCATTATGGGACTCCCTAACGAATGTCCAGAGACGATCGAAGAAACCTATCGCATGGCGCGGGACTGGGGCGCAGACATGGCCAACTGGAATATGTATACCCCCTGGCCCTTTTCGGAACTGTTCCAAGACCTCGCGGACAAAGTGGAACTGCGGGACTACTCCCAGTACAACTTTGTTACCCCCATTCTCAAGCCGGACAACATGAGCCGGGAGGAAGTGCTCAAAGGGGTTCTGAAGAACTATGCCCGCTTCTATGGCTGGAAGTTTTGGGAGTACTGGTGGGAAGGGGATGGCTTTAAGCGTCGATACTTGCTGGGCTGTCTCTGGGCCTTTGTCAAAACCACCCTCAATAAGCGCTTCTATAACCTTAATCGAGTGAAACAAAAAGGTCTCCGCACTGAAATTGACTTCGGCTTTGATGAGTCCCGCATTCTCACCCCAGAGCAACTAGCCGCACAGAAAGCAGGCACTGCAGATGTTGACTTTGCCGGAACGATCGCGGCCTGTGGGGCTCCGAACTCCCTCCCCACGTTCCAGGATGAAGCGATGGACACCCCGGTCTATCCTCAATCCGTCGTCCAGGTGGCGATCGTGGAAGGGGATCAGCAAACCCGGCTACAACTGCGCAACGACCTCCGCGCCCAGGAGGGCATTGAAGTGGCCAGTGAAGCCACAAATGGTGAAACCGGCATTGTCCTGTTGGAATCGATCGATGTCGATGTCGCGGTGGTGGATGCCAGTCTACCGGATATGGACATTGCCAAATTCATCCGGCAAGCCCGCAAAGTGCAAACCACTTCCTACGTCGTTGCCTCCCGCATTCTCGTCCTCTCCGATCGGGAATCCGACTTAGCGGAGGCCCTGGCGGGCGGAGCCGATGGGATTTCCCGCAAGAGCATCCCCATCACTCAACTGGCGGAAGCGGTTCACCTGACCCTGAACACGGGTAAATACCGGGATCCAGCGGTGAAGTTACCGGAGTTAGTCTCTTCGTAGGATCCCAGGAATGAGTGGTTTCTTCTAGAGCGTCGGAATGGTTGTGACCTGAGCCGATGCTCTAGCGACCTCCTTCAGCGTAGGGGAACGATCGCGATAGTGGCTGCTGGAATCTGGTTGGCATTGCATTTTCGCTCAACCCAAAGAAAGAGCGAACGAGCGAACTTCAGTGGTGCGGATCTCCACGGGGCCAACTTCAGCCCCTAGTTATGTTTGCTGAAACAGGCGCGGTAACCTTGAGGTCGCAAGGCTTCTAGACCTAATTGATGACGCGCCATTGATGACGCGCCCTAACGCTCTGGTTCTAATCCTCTGAATCCTATAGGTCTAAGCGCTCAGAGCGCTGCAAAAAAACATCGATCGCTTGGGCCAGTGCCTCTAACTGAGGGGGGGCTTTGTCCGGCGTTCTGCCCGTGGCTTTAAGGTGATGGTGATGGTGTGCCAGGAGTTCCGCTAGATCCGCCATGGGATAGGAATGTCGGTAAATTTTCCGGTGGGCCAAGCTCTCGAGGTGGGGAAGTGTCGTCGTGGTGAGGGATGCTTTGCCCTGCAGTGGGGAGTAAAATTCCAGGACAAAACTCCGATCGTCACAAGCCATAGCAATGCCATAAATGTAGGGAGCGGCTTGCCCTACCTGTCCGTATCCTCGGATCAGGTTACCAGGCAGACTCTCACAAGTCAGTTCCCCCAAGGGTGTAAACCCCAGATCCGCCATTTCTTGATCCACTAAGGCCAGATCTTCTTCACTCACATGGTCTTGGTCGAGTACATTACAGGCATAAAAGTTTCCTCTTTTGCCCTGCCACAGCAATGCACCGAAGGCGCTAGGCTTCTTTCCAGGGGTTTGCATTAGAAACTGAGCGCTGATCTGCTGGATACTCTGGGTAAATTGCCACATCTGCTGCTGGAGTGCCGCTTCCTGTGCCTCTACCTCCCTAAAATCCCAGGGCTCTGGCCCGAAGCGATGGCGAAAACAGTGGCGAGCGGTCATGATCAAAGCAGCCTGATCGGGCTCGTTATTTTGTATCACTCGGAGAATCTGATCCGTCACAACCAGATCTGCGCCCTGCCAGTCAAGTTTTGCCTTCTCCTCCAGCATTTGCCTTTCTTCCTCATCCTGCAGGCGCAAATCGCCTTGGGTGCGCAGTTCAGCGGCAAAATCTAGGGCTGCTCTTAAGGTCGAAGTTGTCATGGCAGGGTAGGTTTGCTGAATTTGCCAGGTTTCACCGTCTAGGGTGCCGCAGTAGCGTTGTTTTGCCCCCTGGATCTCAGGGGAAGTGGTCAGCAGTTCCAGCACAGATCCCCAAGGTAACTGAGACAGGACGGTACTTAAGTCCTCCAGATCCTGAAAAACCTGCCAGGGGTTCTGGGAGGGCAGGTATCCCACGACTTGCCCTTGGTCAATTGCTCCTGGGTCAGTCTGATCCGGGACAGTCTGATCCAGGACAGTCTGACCTGGGGTAAGGCTATAGACCTTGGCTTCGATCGCTTTCCAGTTGAGGTCAGATAAGGTCAGTGATGATGCTGCGGCAATGGGTTCTGGGATCGCAATGCGGACAGCGGGAATAACGCCATCATCCATAAACCAGACAATTTGTACTAAATCCCGCAGTTCCACAAGGGGCAGTGAACAGGGGGAGTCTAAGGGAGTCAGGGGTAAGGCTTGGGTGTGTAACCACACCGTTTTAGGCGTGATACTCATGGCAGTGCTTCATCTAAACAATGCAGATCGTACAACAGTTCACTGGCGGCGATCGTTTCTAGGGCGGTGAATTCAATCTGCATGGCGGTTTTGTATTGATTGCCCTGTTGTAAGTAGAGGTGGTGAATTTTTTGAGGATCACCGGATTCCCGCAGATCAACTAAGCAAATTCCGGGTTCCAGTTGAAGAATCGCCACTAAGTCACTGCCCGCAATCGGCTTCAGAAACTCCCCGGCCCACCCTGAATCCCAGGCTTCTCCTTTGCGCCAGCCCCGTTTTTCCAGCGCTAAAACCCGTCCCAAAGACACCTCATGACCCTCCCAGGTTTTCAAGATCTTGGCCGTTTGCTGCTCCGGTGTAAGGTGATAGGTAGGACGGTTAAGCTGGGGCCAGGGTTGGAGAATTTCGTAGTCGGCAAAGAGTAAACTCCACTGTTGCAGAACTGGGGGTTCCAGTTCTAGGGCATGGGGTAACCCAATCCGCCATGCTTTGTCCCTAGATCCTGCGACCCTAGAGCCTGCGACCCCAGATCCCGCTTCTGAAGCCGCACTCGGGGCTTCGGGTAAGTTCCATTCCTCATCTTCACGATCGCTTAGGCTACCATCCTCCGAGACCCGGAAGGTTTGCTGGAGTTGATTTTGGTCATCGTAAAGCCCCCAAACAAACCGTTGCACCAAGTGAGTGAGAAAGGGATGTTGCCATAAATAGGTTCTGAACCCCTGCACGTCCCAGCGGCGCTGCTGCAGCATCGCCTGTTCTAAGCGCAGGATCTGCTGCTCTGCGATCGTTTTGGCATCTTTTTTCAGGGTCTTCCAGTGATCATTGGCCTGACTGGCCAGGAGGGGATCTTCACTTTTGCGGGGTTTGGGCAAGCTTTTTAGCGGTTTTCCGGTACTGTCCTGGAGGTAAGGCTGGAGGTACTCATCAAACCGCACGATAAACTGGCGTTCTCCATAGTCCAACTGGCATCGTCCCTGGGCATCTAACCCCAAGTCTGGCACTAAGCGATCCGCCAGTTCTTCGGCACTGAGTTTTTGTAAGCGGGCAACCTGTTGCAGTTGCTCCTTTGCTTTAGTCTGCAGGGATTTGTACTTGACCCCTTGGGAGAGATGATGGAGGTGAATCAAGGCCATCTCACTTTCCATGCGGGCCAAAATACCTAACCCCGTAGTGGCCCGGGCGTGGCCGCCTTCCTTGGGCCATTGCCGAATCAGTGCCGTGAGCCGATGAGCCGTTTGGTCATTGCCCAAGTGGGCTAAGGCAGAGAAGGCCCACTGTTCTTTACTGGGGGCTCCGGCAGTGAGCCAATTCTCAAACAAGGCCCAGGCAAAGTCCGCCAAGCTGTCTCGATCGCACCACTGACGCACTTGAGCGAGGCCCGCATAGGCGGGATCCAGGGGGGAGAAGGCTAACATCGTGCCCAGAATCTCCACCGCTGCGGAGGGCAGTGCCGCCTGTTTATCCTTGAGCAGGGGGCGGGGAAACTGTTCCGGTTGCCAGAACTCCGGGAGTGAGGGCCGTTTTGCGGGAAAGTCCAAGAGGGGATCGGACTGGAGTTCGCTGAGGAGAGCTTTCCAGACCCCGTCACCGTAACGGTGAGCAACGGTTGCTAAGATCTCCCGCTGTCCCAAGGTGTCTAAATAGCGCAGGGCAACGATCGCTGCGCTGCGAGGTTTCCCGAGGGGCCCCACTGCCTCCGGGATTAAACCGATCGCCGCCACTTCAGGATGATCCGCCAGCCACCCTTGAGCCAAGGGACGCACTTGTTTGAGGCGTACTAAACCATCCGCCATCAACACCGCCACTTCCGGCACGATCGCATACTGTAGGGTTTGAGCCACCGCAACGGGCTGACGCTTGAACACCTTGAGCAAACCAGGCAGTGCCTCTAAGCCAAACCGGGCCAGCAGAAAATCCAGATTCGTTGCGCCAAAGTACCAAATTTTGGGGTTAGCGGTATTCCAAAACTGCAATACCGCACCATCTGGATAGCGATCGAGTTCCCATAAGTGCAGGGACTTCTGATGCTTCACCGCTTGATTCAGTTCCTCTAATGCTTTCGCCTCCCGCTCCGGTGTTGAAAGCTGTGGCGGACGATCGTAGACGTAGGGGGAGGGCGGTTCCCGATCGCCCCACTGCAGCGAAGCTTCCCAGGCTAAAGGGGACAAGGTTTTCAAGACTACGGGTTCCCGGGTTTGAGCGTCTTGCCAAGGGGGGGTGACCAACACAGGCGGTAAGCGATCCGCCCTTGCCTCTGGCACTTGTAACTGGGTTTGGGCGAGAAGGGTTGCCATTTTTTGGCGCTGCGGGTCGGGTAAAGACGCTAACGCCCCTTGAACCACCTCCGGTTGCAGCCGCACCACCCGCTTTAAGACCGTCTCCGCTGCTTGCCCCAGCTTCCCCCGAGATAATTCCGGTAATACCTGTAGGGCGAGGTGGGGAAAGCGCTGAAAGTAATCCATAATGATCCCTGTAAGGGATTTTTCCAGTAAATATTGGCTGAGGTATTGGGCGACCCTTAAACTTTCCACCAGGGCCAGTGCGCCAACTAATTCCGGGAAAACCGTGCCCAGCCAACTGCTATTCCCGTAGGCCTCGCTCCGCTCTTTATACCCTTCAATCAACCGTTGTAGGTGGGGCACGGCCTCAACCCCTAAGCTCGCCACTATCACCCAGCCTTGCTCAGCCGGAACCGCAAAGGGAGATACCGCTGCGAATAAGCGATCGATTTGCTCTGGCTGGTGTAAGACGGGTAAGAGTAACCACACAAACGGAGGTAAGCGGATCTCCTGGTAGTACCCAGACCGTTTCTGCTGGAGGCAAGCCGCTAGATCTGCTTCGAGCCACTCGGTTCCTTCCTCTAGAGCCTCTGGGCAGGGATGGGTTCGCCCCCTCAAAAAGGATAGACCACAGCGAAAAGCTAAGGGCAAATCCGATCGTTGGCTACCCCAGACTGACCAAAGGTTGGCTTGCTCAGCGTCAGAGAGAACTTGCACCTGAGCATTTAATTGGGCCCACAGGGCTAACCCCAGAGGCAAGGATTGCCAACTCGACTCGTCATCAGATCCCTCATAACCAATCCTCTGGTCGTTATCCATCCAGTCGTGAATCACGGTTAAGGTGGAGAGCTTAGCAATCACCTCTAAGGCAAAAGACGCGCCGCCACAGCTTACCCAATAGTTCACCAATTGTTGAACCCGTTGTCGCTTGGTTTTACTCGGACGATCGTCCCGGCTGCCCTGGAGTCCTAACAGCAGCACCACGATCGCTTCCCGCAGAGCATTGCGATCGTGAGGGGCTTGATCCCGAATCTTTTGTAGCCCCTCCTTCACCGCTGGGCGTAGCCGAGGCAAGGTACGCCCCACCCCCGCTTCCCAGTCCCCAAAATTCTTAAAATTCTGGGTAATCTGTCGAAAAAGCTGGGCTGGTGTTGCGGTCAACGGGGGCGGATCAGTGCATTCAAACCAGAGTTTTTGCCGTGAGTCGGAAGACCAATGAATAACAGACATATCCCAGAGGAAGCTCGATCGCTTTAGGGTGCAAGGGCAGACAAGTGCCTTCCCTAAAACTTTAACACCGAGCAGGCAGCCCTCAAATCTCGGGCAGGGGAAATCCGGAGCCAGGCTGATCTGAGGGGGGCTTGCCACTGAAAGCGGAAAAATTTCATGGAAGAGTGCGGCGCGGAGTGCCGCACTCTTCCGCCTTAAGTTGGTAGCCATCCGGAGCAAGTTTTCAAAGAATTTTGCGGGATTGTCAAAACTTTTGTGTCGAGTTGTAAACACTCTCTGATAATCTGAGAATTGGCAATTCTTAAGCCTTCTTTAAAAGCTCATAAAGAATGCTCAAACATGAGGGCGCGCCATCAATGAAGTCCAGACGCTTGGAGCATCAGCGTTACCGCGCTGTCTCGAGTCCCTAGAGTAGGGTCTACCCCCCTCGCTAGACAAGGCTCTGGTCGCTAAATGATGAAAGCCCCTTAGAGGTTGCCGAAATCTAAAATCTGATAGTCCTTACGGCTATATAGACGTGTTCTCGGATACCTCACGATAGTTTTATAGCCAAAAGACATCTCTCCACTCCAGGCAAGGAGTTCTGCTCCGGTCTGGTTTGAGAATTATCTAAAGCGAATCTACAGGATAGGCGCAAGCATGGTCACCACCACTGACAAGAAAAATATTGGATACCTCCGCCAGGTCATTGGGCCGGTTGTGGACGTGGAATTTCCTAACGGGGAACTCCCCAAAATTTACAACGCCCTTTCCGTTGAGGGTAAGAATGAAGTCGGGCAAACCGTCTCTGTTGTGTTTGAAGTACAGCAGCTCCTGGGAGATAAGCAGGTGCGGGCTGTTGCCATGAGTACCACCGACGGATTAATTCGGGGCATGGAAGTCTTGGACACCAGAGCCCCCATTAACGTGCCTGTCGGAGCCGAAACCCTGGGCCGCATTTTCAACGTTCTGGGTGACCCCGTGGATGAGTTAGGCAATGTTAGCCGTGAAACCACACTACCCATTCACCGGGATGCTCCCAAGTTCACCGAATTAGAGACCAAGCCCTCGGTCTTTGAAACAGGGATTAAGGTGGTTGACCTCTTGGCTCCCTATCGTCGAGGCGGAAAAGTCGGTCTCTTCGGTGGTGCCGGTGTGGGCAAAACCGTATTGATTCAAGAATTAATCAACAACATTGCTAAAGCCCACGGGGGGTTATCCGTGTTTGGCGGTGTAGGGGAACGGACTCGGGAAGGGAATGACCTCTACCAAGAATTTAAAGAGTCTGGCGTAATCAACGAAGAAGATATTTCTAAGTCCAAGGTTGCCTTGGTTTATGGTCAGATGAACGAACCCCCCGGAGCCCGGATGCGGGTTGGTTTGTCTGCTTTGACCATGGCGGAATATTTCCGGGATGCCAACAAGCAAGACGTACTGCTGTTTATTGACAATATCTTCCGGTTTGTCCAAGCGGGTTCCGAAGTATCCGCACTCTTAGGTCGGATGCCCTCGGCGGTAGGATACCAGCCCACCTTGGCGACGGAAATGGGTGCCCTGCAAGAGCGCATCACCTCCACCACCGAAGGTTCCATCACTTCAATCCAAGCGGTCTACGTACCGGCGGATGACTTAACAGACCCCGCTCCCGCGACCACCTTTGCCCACTTGGATGCCACCACCGTACTCTCCCGTGCCTTGGCTTCCAAAGGGATTTATCCCGCTGTGGATCCCCTGGATTCCACCTCCACCATGCTCCAGCCGGACATTGTCGGGGCAGAGCACTACGACACAGCCCGTGCGGTGCAATCCACCCTGCAACGCTACAAAGAATTGCAAGATATTATTGCCATTCTCGGTTTGGATGAACTTTCTGAAGAAGACCGGATGACGGTAGCCCGCGCCCGCAAGGTTGAGCGTTTCCTGTCTCAACCCTTCTTCGTTGCTGAAATCTTCACCGGTATGTCTGGGAAGTATGTGAAGCTGGAAGATACCATCAAGGGCTTCCAAACCATCCTCAGTGGTGATGTGGATGATCTCCCCGAGCAAGCGTTCTACCTGGTGGGAACGATCGACGAAGCGAAGGCCAAAGCTGAAAAGCTGAAAGCAGAAGCGAAGTAGTCTAGTCTAGTCTGCTCGTCCCGACTTCTTGAAGGGAAAAGGATGACGAATCCCCCTTTTTAGGGGGATTTGAGGGAAAGGTTAGGGGAGTCTTGGGGGTAGAGATCTCTAATCCCTACCCCCTCAAACCTAATCCCTACTTCCTGAAATATTCAAACCATTAGCCAACAAAAACTATGACTTTAACCGTTCGTGTAATTTCTCCCGATAAAACCGTTTGGGATAGTCC
>JBEAPM010000417.1:0-7894 GCA_041164445.1 Cyanobacteriota bacterium | reverse complement strand
CAAATTTTAAGATAAGCTAACAGAGTGTAAATAATTTCTATAGAAATAGACAGGGGTTAACCATGACGGGATTTATTCGCGGTCTTTTCGGGGGAGGCAAAAAAAATCAGCAGTCTTCCGGAGCTTTTTATCTAGAACCCGATGATGCCAAAACCTTAGGCGACATCGATTATATGCGTCAGTCCAAAGTCATTAGACGGACTTACGCGAAAAAAGCGGGTGAAACCGAAGAAAAAGAAGTTTCTACTCAGGTTTCTGCCCTGAGTAAGTCTGAAGTTGCTGAGACACGGGGCATGACTCCGGCTAGCTCTACGGGCAGTTTTTCCACTCCGGCTAGCAGCAGTTTTGGTACGGCTAGCAGCAGTTTTGGTACAGCGTCCAGCAGCAGTGAAACTCGCCGCCGCAATACTGGCAATGACATGGATATGTTCCGAAAAATGGCAAAAGACGTGAAAAAGCGCTAGGCTTTTTGCCCTTACCTACCTCGATCTAACGCTATAGCCCTGTCCTTGTTCCTGAAGGTCAGGGCTTCGCTGTTAAATCCATCATGACCGGGAGTAAGTCTTGGAGTGTTTAGGCTTGCTAGGGCGCGTCATCACTTCAGTCCAGAACCAAGGCCAGACCCCTTACGGTATCGGTCTGAGCCGCGCCTGTCCCCGTTTACAGTTAGGGGCTGAGACCAGCACCGCAGAGGCATTGCATCCCTAACTGATGACAACCCCTAGCGCAGAAAACTACAAGTCCACCATAACCCAATAAAACTGAAGGCAGTCACAAATTGGGCAGGGCTTAAATCCGGGGTAATTAGAGGAGACAGAAACAATCTCAAGACAATGTAACCAAGCACAGAGCCGATAATGACTCCACCTAGACTGAGTACGAGGCTTCTTCCTAAACGATTTTCCTTGCGATTGAGAAAATAGGTACTGGTCGCATAGGCGGCCACAATCAGTACAGAGAGTACGGAGGAAGAGAGGGCAGGAATAAATAAGATAATCCCCGCTAAACTCCCTAAAATTAAACCCGATCCCAAAATATCGTTCGGACTGGGTTGATCCAGGTACGACTTTAACCATTCTGGGGAAGATACCGGCCGTACACTCGGTTCAGGAGAAAGAGCCGACTCAGAGGTTTCCTCGGCAAAACGGATGCGATCGGGAACCTTAATTTTGCCCGCTTGCCGTAGGCGTAAGCGATGCATGAGAACTGCGTCGTAGGCTGATTCAATTGCCGCAACTTCTTGGCGATCGCCTCCGCAGGCAGCCATTAAGCGCTGACGGGCCAGTTGAATTTCATCAAAAGAAGCGTCTTCTGTTACGCCCAGTTGCTCGTAGGGAGTTTGCTCCGCCATTCAAAACCTCCAAAACGTGAAAGTTTCCCGTTAAAATTATGCTACGTAGGTACTTGAGGATTAATAGGGATCCGTTCCCCATTAATCCGTGATTCCTCGGGATTGCTATAACGTCTGAAGAGACGTAGCTGAATCTTTCCAAGATTCTACTATTTTAATCTCTGTTTCTGGAGCTTCTCGCGGAACACAGATAAATTTCTCAGCCTAACCCCGAGTTTTACCTCAGGGATCCATGCTGAGGATGCTCAGTTAAGCGGTGTTTGAACCCGCAAAGCCGCTGAGCAATGGCAAAATAATCAACATGATGATTTGTCACGATGGCTACCAACTTAAGGCGGAAGAGTCTGCCATTAAATTTTTTCGCTTTCAGTGGACAGCCGTCATGATTCTCCTCGGGTACCTCGATTCAGTATGGCAGGCGGCTTCGCCCCTCACCATTCCTATTGCTGCCTAGCAATAGGAACCCCGTTTTGGATTGTTCGAGGTGCCCCTCAGTTCAAGTTATAAACCGCCTAGGGACAATTTATGGCAGATGCCAAAATTCTCATTGTTGATGATGATCCAGCGATTCGTAATCTGATTGGCCGTTTCTTGGCTAGCCAGGGCTACATGACGCAATTGGCGGAGACGGGTACAGAGGGCTTGTCCCTTTTTCGCAGCTTTAATCCTGATTTGGTGATTTTGGACGTAAATCTGCCGGATCATAATGGCTACAACCTCTGCAGCGAAATGCAGGAAATGACTGGCGTGTTAGTGCTGCTCTTAACCAGTCGGGATGATGAAGCGGATAAGTTGCGAGGTTTTGCTCAAGGAGCAGATGATTACATTACCAAGCCTTTCATTATTAGTGAGCTGGGGGCTCGGGTCGGTGCTTTGATTAAACGATCGCAACGAACCTGGAGCGCGACGATTAATGAAGATACTCCCTTGCGGGTGGGCTCGCTGTTGATTGATCCTGCCGGTCGAGAAGCGTTTTTTATGGATCAACCCTTACCGCTGACCGCATTGGAATTTGATCTACTCAAGTTTCTGATGGAAAATATGGGACGAGCCTGGCGACGGGGGGAACTGGTGGAGCAGGTCTGGAGAGATCAATCTATTGGGGATAATCGGGTTGTCGATGTGCATATCGGGCAAATTCGTCGCAAAATTGAAAAGATTGACCCAAACTTTAAATCTTCTCAACTGATCCAAACTGTGCGCGGTGTAGGTTATAAGTTGGAAGCAGCCGATGAGTTATCCTAAGGACGTTAACTTATGCCCTATTCCGTGCGTTTGAAGATCGATAGCTACTTGAAACTCCGTGAAGTGCAATCTTCCGAGCTAAGTGAAGCGGAAAAAGTTTTTGTAAAAGCGGGATTGGAGTATCCCATCATGGCCTATAACACGGCCCGCAACCATGTTCGGGTTACGTTTGGCAAAACGGATGCTGGGGAACAAATCTTTTTTGAGGGCAAAAATACCTGGTATCTCTACCAGCCTGCTGTGGATATTTTACGGGATGGCGTAGTGGTGACCGCAGGATCTGCAGAACCGGAACCCAGTGCGCAAACGCCCCAAGCTGCGGCGGGTCAGCATATTAACGATCGCGGTTTGGAATTGGTCAAGGTATTTGAAGGATTGCGACTGGAGGCCTATCAGGATTCTGTGGGCATCTGGACGATCGGGTATGGCACAACCTCCGATATTCTGCCGGTACGTCCGGGGATGGTGATTACGGAGGCTCAGGCGGAGCAGTTTCTCCGCAAAGGATTAGAGGGCTTTGAGGAAGATGTGGCCCGGTTGATTAAGGTACCGCTAACATCAGATCAGTTTTCCGCTTTGGTGGTATTTACCTATAACGTTGGCCCGGGAGCCCTATCCGAATCGACTTTGCGCCGTAAATTAAATGATGGGGATTACGCGGGGGCCGCAGCAGAATTTTTGCGCTGGAATAAAGCAGGGGGACAGGAACTGGCCGGGTTAACCCGTCGCCGCCAGGCCGAACGAGCCCTTTTTCTCAGTCAAGATTACAGTGCTTTTCTCTAGTGGAAAGTCATTTAATGGTTGGAGCTTGGGATGGGAGTAAAAGTAGGAGGAGGAGAATCACTTTCGTCATAAATTTCCCCCACAATTTCTTCGAGCAAATCTTCTAAGGTAATTAGCCCCACCGTGCCACCATATTCATCCACTACGATCGCTAAATGGATGCGTTGGTGGAGCATTTCTTTAAGCAAGGGAACGATCGCTTTCGTCTCGGGTACAAAAGTGGGGTGATCCATAATGGCAGTAACCAAGATATTGGCATTATCCTGTTCAGGATCCTGTAAGCGTTGCAGAACTTGTTTGAGATGAACAATACCAACGATTATATCTTTAGAATTTCCCTGTACTGGTAGACGAGAATAACCACTTTCTAAACAGTAGGCTAAGGCCTGATCCAGAGTCATGTCCTGAGCCAGGGTTTCCATGTCAATTCGAGGCTTTAAGACACTCCGAACCGTGGTTTGATTGAGTTTTAAGGTTCTCTGTAGTAAGTCCTTTTGGGTGAGGTTAATCTTACCTTTTCCCCCAAGAATTTCCACCATCAATTGTAAATCTTTAATCGATTCCCCCTCATCTGCTCCAGGAGTGTGAAAGAGCCGAATCCCATTTTCGGCAATTTTTTCGAGGATTTGAATAATCCCCAAAGTTGAGAGAAAACGCATTAAGCCATAGATGGGGCGTACAACAGCCTTGAAAACGGGAAGTTGATTATTAATCGCAATAGATTTTGGGGTAATTTCTCCAAAAATGAGTAGGAGAATGGTAATCATTGCAGTGGCAATTCCCACTCCGGCATTCCCTAGCCATAGGGCAAATAGGTTACTGGTTAAAATGGCTGAGAAGTTATTAACTAAGTTATTCCCCACCAATAGGGTAATGATGAAACGATTTCGATTCTTTAGCGCTAAGGTAAAAATTCGCTGCGGATCCCCTTGCTCTTGAATTAAGGCTTGTAATTTCAAGTCATCTAGGGAGGTAATAGCAGTTTCTGATCCAGAGAATAAGGCAGAAAGGCTTATCATTGCCACAAGAGCGCCGAGGTCTAACCACAGGTTCCCCAAGAGAGGACGGAGTTCTCCGGTTTGTAAAAGCCAGAACGAAGCACCCAAAAAAATGAACATGCTTAAAACTACAGCGATCTAAATGGTTTGCAGGGAAGACCTAACCTCTAGATTAACGTGAGTTTGTCAGGATTTTTGGCTTTCCGCTCAAAGTTAAAAAATTTGACGGTGGATTGCGGGTGGATGATCGGCTAAGTAGATGATCGGCCAATGATTAGAACGGCAACAAGAATGAAGCCGCCCCCCACTAAGCTCAGAGGATGCAACCGATCCCCCAGAAATAGACTGGCGGTAACCACTGTCACAACCGGCTCCCAGGTCGATAAGGTAGAGGCGGAAGTGGCTCCAATGCGCTTTACCCCAGCAAACAAAGTCACCACCGCCAGGGCCGTGGAAATGAGGGCAATGCCCACCAGCGCCAGCCAACCTTGGGCGGATTGGGGCAAAGACCATCCCCGCAGTCCCACCATGCCGCTATAGAGCAGTCCGGCCCCCGTCATCACCCAGGTCAGACAGGCGAGGGCCGATCGTTCGTGGCTTAAAACGCGACTGACCAGTAGGACATAAATGGCATAGAGCCAGGCCATCAACACCCCCAGCATCAGCCCCCAGGAAGACTCCCCCCGCTCCACCCCAATGGTGAGAATGACCCCCAGTAGAGAAAGCCCAAGCGCGACCAATTTGTACCGCTTAACGGGTTCTCCGAACAAGCTGATAGCCAGTCCCGTAACGATCGCTGGATAAAGGTACAGCAAGAGTGCGACTAAACTGGCGGGAATTAAGGTCAATGCGGTGAAATAGCACAATGACTGGACTACATAAATACTGCCAATGGCCAACAAAATTAGACAATGGCGAAACTGAGGGGGGGGGATCTTTTGAATAGACAACACCAGCCAGAGGACGATCGCTGCTAGGTTAAACCGTATCCAGAGGATACTAATAGGGTCGCATCCAGATTGATAGGCAACATGGGCAAACAGTGGCATTACCCCAAAGCAGGTGGAGGAGAACAGCACTAATAAAATGCCCGATAAGTTCTGCATTCAGTCCAGGGGAGATGGTGATCAGGAGGGATGAGTGCCAAGGAATCCACGTTAACAATGCAGAAGTCGTTTGCTTTAGCAAACTCCCAGATCTCGGTATCTGTTTTCTCTGCAAGTTTATGAAACTGAACATGGCTAGAGCCAGGAAAAGTATCTGCTAGGCGATTGACTAGCTTGCGACTCAGATTTTGGTCAAACAGAAGTTTCAAGCGGCACTCACTGATGCAACTAAACGATGCTCACGATCGGCGGCGAATTCCAAGCAGGCTCTAATATCGGTTTCCGTCAGTTCTGGAAAGTCGTCGATGATCTCAGCGTTAGACATGCCAGCCGCTAACCAGCCCAAGACATCGTAGACCGTAATCCGCATCCGGCGGATGCAGGGCTTGCCACCACGTTTGTCAGGCTCAATCGTAATGATGTCGCGATAGCTCATAATAAGAACAGGTGTTTGTATATATCTAAGTCTAGAGCAGGCTAACACCTCACTGCAACGGACAGACTTTAGTGCGATCGTTTCGCCGTAGGTTGGTTGAATTACGAAACCCAAAAAGCTCAAGATTATTATGGTTTAGAGCGATGCTTCGCCCTCAACCGTTTTTGGGATATGGATGACGGACGATCGTTTTTGAGAGCGATCGTTTTGGGGGTTATAATTACAGCAGCAAAGCGATCGAGGAAAATTAGCAATATGGTAGTCCGTCAACCTCGCTATAGCAAAGAAGAATTTGCCCAACGGGGCGATACACTTTTAGTTTAGTTCTAACATTCTGGAGACATAAACTATGCAACTAGAAGACTACTTTATCTTTCTCGCTACCAATGACATTCGCATAAAAGATACGCGAATTGGCATTGAAACAGTTTTGTATGACTATATTTACCGCAGTCGAACACCTGAAGAAATTGCCGAGACCTATCTCTCATTGAGCTTAGAGCAGGTTTACGCTACAGTTCTCTACTATCTTCACAACAAACAAGAGATCGATGAGTACCTCACTAATTGGCTAGAGTGGGGACACAAAATGCGAGAAGATCAAAAACATAATCCACCGCCAATTTCTAAAAAATTGTGTCAACTTCGAGCAGAAAGACTAAAATCAGGTAAATCCTATGCAAATCAAGTATTTGATAGATGAAAATCTCCCTCCAATTTATCAAATACAGCTACGACGCAAAGAGCCTGATTTAGTAGTCTGGGCAATTGGTGATCCCAACACACCACCAAAAGGCACTTTAGATCCAGAAATCCTGATTTGGTGTGAAAAGTATGACTTTATTCTCGTAACGAATAATCGTAGCTCTATGCCCGTCCATTTAACAGATCATCTTGCTCAGGGGCTGCACATTCCTGGAATCTTCCAAATCAATCCCAGCATGACTGTGGGTGAGACAATTGAAGAATTAGTATTGGCTGCTCTTGCTTCTCTAGATGACGAGTACAGAGATCGAATTTCATACTTACCATTGCTATAGCAAAGAAGAATTTGCCCAACGGAGCGATACCCTTTTAGTTTAGTTCTAACATTCTGGAGACATAAACTATGCAACTAGAAGACTACTTTATCTTTCTCGCTACCAATGACATTCGCATAAAAGATACGCCAATTGGCATTGAAACAGTTTTGCATTAATATAATGAAGCACTTCGACTACTTATGCGAATTTCCCAAAGGCAAAAGTCTAAATAATTGCGATCGTGGCTTACCGTTGATGATGTAAAAAGCATGAAATACTACCAGATTCAAAACAATGTTTTATCCGATCGCTATCTTAATAAATTGTGGAATAAAGTTAGTTCTCATGCTTACTTTTCCGTCAATAATCTAAATCGAGATTTTGTCAAAACAAAAGGATTTTCAGTTGTTTTTCGGCGCGATGGCTTGCCCATTGTTGAGCAAAAATTTCCATTTTTTAAGCCTTATTTAGACCTGGCAATTCAACCTGACTGTAATGCCTTTTATTTAAATCCAATCCTCTTGGAAGAAGGCTCCCGCATCGATCCTCACATCGATCGTTCTTTGCGATCGTATTACAAAACCATTGATCCACCTTTTTTAGTCAGTGTGCTCTACGTCCGAATTCCTGAAAATATGATTGGTGGAGAATTAATCCTCAAATCTGCAAAACGCCACGTTGCGAAAATTACACCTCAGAGGAATTCCCTAATTTACTTCCAAGGGGACTTAATCCATGCAGTCAACCCGGTAAAAACGGCTGGTAGCCGCTTAAGTTTGGTGTGCGAACAGTATGTGCTCACAACCTCTGAAATGGAAGACATTCCTTTATTTACAGTAGAATCAAGAGCCAATCTTTAGAATAGATGCCTTGAGCAATAAACTGACGGATACTGGAGTACTGGGCTACCAACTTAAGGCGGAAGAGTGCGGCGCGGAGCGCCGCACTCTTCC